>ONWQ01000258.1 GCA_900321565.1 uncultured Eubacteriales bacterium | reverse complement strand
TGAAGACGACCCCTGTACTGTATGCAGTATCTGACACAGACACAGACAGGACAGTGCCCATGCTTCTTTCTGCACTTGGTAATACGGCATCCTGCCGTGTGCTCCCGGGGGTCAGCATGGCTTCTGCGTTACTGGCTTCCCTTCCCGGTGATGCGAGGCAGGATATGGGATATCGGGTGCTCAGTGCGACAGATGCTCTTCTTGTCAGACCGGACCCGTCGGTTCCACAGCTGATTCTGGAGATTGATACCCGTGAGACTGCCGGACTTGTCAAGCTGCACCTGATTGATCTGTATCCTGAAGAGATGACTGTGCAGCTCCGCTCTGTGCATCATGGCACAATTCGTGTCCGTGCCATACCGCTCTTTGAGCTTGACCGTCAGAAACAGTATGACCATGAGACTGCGCTCTGTCTGCCGGCCGTTCCACTGCTTACACGCACTCGGTTCACATTCCGGGACCTGATGGATATCATGCACATTCTGCGCGGTGAAAATGGCTGCAGCTGGGACAGAAAGCAGACGCACGAAAGCCTGCGCCCTTACCTGCTGGAAGAAGCGTATGAAGCTGCAGGCGCAATCGACGAGCAGGATCCGGATCATCTCTGTGAGGAACTCGGGGATGTGCTGCTGCAGATTGCATTCCATGCCTCCATAGCTGAAGATCATGGAACGTTTACGGACACGGATGTCATTACAGCCATCTGCCGGAAAATGATCCACCGACATCCGGATGTGTTTGGGAGTTCCTCACAGAGTGCACAGGATACCTGGGATACAATCAAAAAAGAGGAACAGGGGCTGAAAACACAAAGCGAGCTTCTGCAGGCTGTCAGCAAAGCACTGCCTGCACTCACCCGGGCAGAAAAGGTACAGAAACGGGCAGTCAGGTCTGGCCTTGTATTCCCAGATTCCGCACAGACGCTGCAGGAATTAGACACCAGGGTCCGGGCTCTTGCAACCATGAAGGACCAGGATCAGATTATTCAGGCACTTGGCGGCCTGCTCTTTGACTGTGTGAACTTTATACGGCTTTCAGGTGCCGACCCGGAGGTAACACTGAACCAGGCTATTGATGCCTTCGTTTCCCGCTTCAAATGTATGGAAGAACAGGTTCTTAGCGATGGAAAATCATTGGAACACTTGACATTAAACGAAATGGATGTATACTGGTCCGGTGCCAAAATCCGGAACTATCGGAATGTTCCCTGAACTGTGGTTCATGCTTTCAGGGTTGGTACAAAATTGGCCATCCAGGATGGCGAATGAATTTTAGGAGGAATTACTACTATGAACAAGTCCGAACTGTGTGCTGCTCTGGCCAACAAGACCGAAATGAGCAAGAAAGATGCCGATAAATTTGTCAACGCTTTCGTTGATGTTGTCAGCGAAACCCTGGCTGCTGGCGATAAGATCCAGGTGATCGGTTTCGGTTCCTTCGAAGTTAAGAGCCGCGCTGCCCGTACCGCTCGCAACCCCCGCACCGGTGAAGAAATCCAGATTGAAGCTTCCAAGTCTCCGGTCTTCAAGGCTGGCAAGGCTCTGAAGGATGTTGTCAATAAGTAAATCTTTGTGATCATTCACCCGCAGGCGAGGCCTGCGGGTTTTTTAGGAGTTTTCTATGCGACTGGATAAATTTCTCAAGGTTTCACGAATTATCAAGCGCAGGACTGTTGCCAACGAGGCATGCAGTGGTGGGCGTGTCAGCCTGAACGGTAAGGTTGCCAAGCCCGGTGCCGAGGTCAAGGTCGGTGACCGGATGACCATCCGTTTCGGTGATAAACTTGGCCAGTATGAAATCCTCTCCATTCAGGAAACCGTACGTAAGGATGCTGCAGCAGATATGTACAGGATCATCAGTGAAGATGAAGGTATGGAGGAGGCTCGCTCCTGATATGACTGACTGGTATGCTCTTATCCTTGCTGCCGGCAGCGGCACACGCATGCAGAGCAGTGGAAACAAGGTTTTTCTGGATGTATGCGGGCAGAGTGTGCTTGAACGCTCCATACGTGCGATAGCGCCTTTTGTTCAGGGGATTATTCTGGTCACACGCAAGGAAGATATGCAGGAAGCCAGGGCAATCACGGAAACAATCTCCCTGCCGTGCAGTCTCGAGTATACAACGGGCGGTGCGACCCGCCAGGATTCCGTTGAATGCGGGCTCAGGCTTATCCCGGAGAACTGTACATTTGTGATGATCCATGATGCAGCCCGCTGTCTTGTATCTGAAGACCTGATCCGTCGTGTGATGCAGGACGCTGAGCGCAATGGAAGTGCCATTCCCGCCATTCCGGTTACAGACACCATCAAGGTGATTGGTGCAGATCAGCGGATCAGTACAACCCCGGACAGGAATACACTCTTTGCAGTTCAGACACCGCAGGCTCTCCGCGTCGGTGAACTGCGGAAAGCTTTTGCACATGCCCGGGAGACGGGTTTTCAGGGGACTGACGATGCTTCACTGCTTGAGCATGCCGGTTTTCCGGTATACATCAGTCAGGGCGAACGCAGCAATCTGAAGATTACCATGCCCGAAGACCTCGGTCAGGCTCGTAGGATTCTTCGGACAAGGGAGGATGAATCCATGCCAAATTATGAGTATCACGTCGGGTATGGCTATGATGTGCATCAGTTTGCCGCTGAACGGAAACTCATTCTCTGTGGTATTGAAGTGCCATATACGCGCGGACTGCTCGGACATTCTGATGCGGATGTGGCACTGCATGCGCTCATGGATGCCATGCTTGGCAGTGCAGCTCTTGGGGATATCGGGCATCTGTTTCCAGACACAGACCCGGCTTATCTTGGTATTTCTTCAATTCTGCTCCTTCAGAAAACTGTTGAAGCACTGAAGGCCAGCAAGGCATCTGTCATCCAGGCAGACCTTTGTATTGTTGCGCAGAAACCGAAACTTGCGCCGTATATTGATGCCATGCGCGAACGGATTGCGCAGTGCCTGGAGCTGCCTGTATCCAAGGTATCCGTTAAAGCTACAACGACGGAACACCTGGGTTTCGAAGGCCGCGAGGAAGGCATTTCAGCAACTGCTGTTGTCATGACGCGTGTAGAGACATGACTGCGCGGACTTCATTCTGTTACATCCTATCATGATGCATGTGTTTTTCCGGAAAGGAGGACAGGGATCATCCCCTGCAGTGCACTATGCGAACTCTGATTGAACTCTATGATGAGCGCCCAATTGAGAATGTGCTGGCTACAGAAATGTTCCGGCCTGAAGAAACCGTTTTTCTGTGCACACCGGAGATTGCAGGCAATGCGTCTCTTCAGGATGCACTGCGGGAGTATTTTCACCACCGTGGAGTCACTGTCCGGCTGAGTTTTGTTCCAGCGAGTATTCTGGATGCAGTACGTGTAGGAAAAACTCTGCGCCAGGTACTGGATACACATGAAGACTGCTGTATCGATATTGCCGGAGGCACAGATGCTGCATTGTTCGCAGCTGGTTGTGTGTCCGGGGAAACTCCGGTCATTACCTATTCCAGGAAAAAGAATGCTTTCTTTGAGATCCGTAATGCGCCTTTTGCCCGAAACCTGCCCAACCCCATCCGTCTGGATGCAGCTTCCTGTTTTCTCATGGCCGGTGGTCAACTGCTTCCCGGGCGTGAAGATAACGCCGGACTCCTTTCCCGATTTGATCTTATGGATGCACTTTTCAGTGTCTATACAATGTACCGGCGAATCTGGAATCGGCAGATCAGCTATATTCAGCGCATTTCCATGGCGAATGATGATTCTCTGGAAGCGGATGGTCCCATTATCGCGAAGGCAGACCATGGCACCGTGACAGCAGAGACTTCCCTTTTGCGTGCCCTGGAGCAGCATGGTCTGATCCATGATCTGGACTGTGACAGAGAGCATGTGCATTTCAGGTTTGCTGATCCGATGGTACGTTTCTGGCTCCGTGATATGGGTTCAGTACTGGAATTACAGGTTTTCCATGCCTGTAAAAAAGCCGGAGTCTTTGATGATGTGATCCTCAGTGCTGTTGTCAACTGGTGTGCCGGTGAAAAGCGTGATGCTGTGACCAATGAGATTGATGTCATGGCTGTACGTGGTATCCAGCCGGTGTTTATCAGTTGCAAAACCTGTGAGATCAGGACAGAAGCACTCAATGAACTTGCGATTCTCCGCGATCGGTTTGGGGGTACCGGATCCAGGGCACTGATCGTCACGTCTGCCAGTGCCTCGCGGGGACGAAATGTTATGCGCCGACGTGCGTCAGAGCTTGGAATTGAGGTTATTGAATGGGAGGATGTCACGCTCGAACGCCTGATCAATCGGCTGAAAGCTGCATGCGAATGATTCCGGTTCATTTATTCGGTCACGGTTTTTCCGTGGCTTTTTTATTTTTGGCAACATACTCATGAAGACTGCGAACTACCGGTCAATGCTGGCAGGCAGACAGTAATTGCCAGATCTGTATGTGAAGAAGCCACTCTTCCCCTTTCCCAATTGCACGGTTTCGGATATAATCTTTTCTGGGGACTGGCAATGTACATAGGATCAGATATAACTGATAGCCTGGTAGCGGAGTGAATCATACCGACAGGATGAGGTGGTCTGTTCGAGAACTGTACATTCCCCATGGCTTAAACTTTCCTGGATGAGAAGCAGACAGCCGGGACAAAAGCCATGATTCTCAGAAGGAGGTTATCGACATGCCTGATACGCATACCAATCTGCCGATTATCAGCGAAGGACCGGAAGATATGGCTTCGTCCATTATGCAGCTGGCAAGCCTGGATGATCCCAGGATCTGGCAGGAAGCTCTTCGGATGATGGAACTGATGGTCGGTTATAAAGAAGACCGCATGGTTTATACCTGTGCCATCAAAGCCATCCGTACCAAGTTTGAAGTTCTGGATACCGAGTTCAATGTACGGTATCAGCGGAATCCTATCAATTTTATTACCACAAGACTGAAGAGCAATCAGTCCATTGTACTGAAAATGGCACGTAAGGGAATTCCCTTCACAATAGAAAATATGGAAAAGCATGTGGAAGACATTGCCGGTATCCGTATCATCTGCTCCTATGTGGATGATATCTATCAGCTGGCCGACAGTCTGCTGCGACAGGATGACGTAACACTGCTTACCAGGAAAGACTATATTAAAGAACCAAAAAAGAATGGCTACCGCAGTCTGCACCTGATCGTATCAGTACCGGTATTCTTTGCCGATGTTACACGGCAGGTACCCGTGGAAGTGCAGATCCGGACCATCGCCATGGATTTCTGGGCTTCACTGGAACATCAGATGAAATACAAGCAGGAGATTGCTGACGAAGAGCACATTATTGCGCGTCTCAGAGAATGTGCAGACCGGATTGCTGCCCTGGATGAGGAAATGCTTGCTATTCGAAAGCAGATTGAATCAGGGAAGAATGTACCGTCTCAGGAAGACCTGCTGCTGCAAAAACTCAGACAGCTGGAGACACCTATCGAATAAAGTCGAAGCACAGGTATTGTCTGTCAAAACAATCAAGCAAAGGAAGGAACCTTATGAGAAAGCTGCTGATCTTCACGGACATCGGGGATACCATCATTGACGAATCTACGGAACAGTACGATGCTTCAGGCACGATTGTCCTTCAGGCTGAATGTATACCAGGGGCTGAACAAATGCTCCATGCACTGCATGAGGAAGGATTTCGTATCTGTATGGTCGCAGATGGCATGGTGCGGTCTTTCCATAATACCATGAATCAGCATCATCTCAGTGATGTATTCAACGGCTGGATCATTTCTGAGCATGTCGGTGAAGACAAGCCAAGTCCTGCCATGTTCCAGCGTGCCATGGATGTCATGGGCCTGCGTGCGTGTGATAAGCATCGCGTAATCATGGTGGGTAATAACCTTTCACGGGATATTTATGGTGGAAATGCTTTTGGCATCCGGACTGTGTATATTGACTGGTCTCCGAGACGCTCGCATACACCGGCGAATGCATTGGAAGAACCAACATATCGCATTCATGAGCCGGGCGAACTGAAAGCACTCGTAGAAAAACTGGAATCTGAACTCTGAACCAGGGGCCTTACTTTTACCTGTCGGGCAATATGCCAGGCAGGTTATTTCTGTTTCAGTGCCTGTATGTGGGTCTGTGAACAAGAGCGCACGTCTTCTCCCCATACTATCAAGCTGTAACTGTTGATTTACCTCAGCTTTTTCTCCCCTGCATCATGAATATGTAACTGCTGCCCTTTACGATGCAGGCCAGGCCTGTGTCCGACAGGCTGGCTATGTCACCTTCTATCGAACAATGACACTGCGGAGCAGTCGATACGGTTTTTCTCAAGGATGCAATAAAAAGGCGAAGAACCGCGTATGGTCCTTCGGCCTTTTTATTGCATAAAGACTAAAAGGGACTGACCGAAAATAATGTACCCGATAGGTTATGCAGGAATCGCTGAAAACCTTGGGCTGTATGGTCAGCTTCAGTTCAGGATCTTCAGGAACAGTTCACGGTTGAACTGAGGAATAAACTGCTCGATTTGGTCTGCGATGGTTTCACAGCAGATTTTCACTTCAGGATTTGCGGTTCCGTTCTGATTCCTTTCTTTGAACACGTGGGACCATTCAGCAAGATCAACTTTGAAAAGGAACGTACTGGGAATCGAAAGCATGTAAAGCCCACGACGGACATCAGCCTGTTCCTCGAGTCCTTTGCGGATATAACCATTGACAGCTCTGACATACGTCTGACCATCTACTTCGATTTCCTCAGGGCACTCCATGTTCAGCAGTTTTAATGCCATATCGGTTGGCAGGATCTTGTCCTTATACCAGTCTGACATTTCATAGGAAAAACTGGAAAGACGTGTGCTGGAACGGATAATCCGGTTATTGAACCTTTTGGCATGGGAGTCCCAGTCATCCTGCCCTGCTCTGTGCAGGCCTTCCACTGTGATGGCCATGTCAATGAACCGCAGGAGTGTGACATGTTTCCATCCCCACTTGGTCAGTCTGCTGAGCCAGTCGTCCAGCTGTTTACGGTCTTCTTCAGTGCAGTTACCTTCCCCTGGGTTCAGCAGTCGTCCTCTGCGGTCCAGTGCACGCTCGCACACATCAAATACATGATTTTCGAGTTCTCTGCTCCAGTTACGCTTGCTGATATACATGGATATAATGGCATCCTCAATCCCGGAAATTGAGTGCAGATAAACATTCATATGCTGTTCCTCCATGGATCATATTTCGGGGAATAGCGACCGCTCTCCCGAGTTTGTATTGTAGCGGTTAATTCCCTGTATGGCAACTGTTACTTAATGATTGACAGTGATCCATTTTTTGCGTATTGTTTCCATAGATCACTCAAAGGAGCTATGAACTTATGCCGAATTTGAATCTGCCGTATGCAGAAGCATCCAGAATTCTCACATCCATGTCTCTTGAACAGAAAATTGGCCAGTTGGTCATTGCCAGTATTGAAGTTACGTGCATGGATCAACGCACCCGTGATTTTCTGCAGAAATACTGTATCGGAAACGTGATTCTTTTCGGAAAAAACTGCTATGACCGCCGTCAGCTTGCACAGCTCACACAATCCATTCAGGATATTGCAATCGCTGCTACGGGAGTCCAGTCACTGCTCTCCATTGATCAGGAGGGTGGCAGGGTCACACGGATCCGGCGTGGTGCCACTGTATTTCCGAGTGCTATGGCAGTCACAGCAGCCGGGAACCCGGAACTGGCATATCAGGCAGGGTTTGACATGGGCCAGGAGCTTCGTGCTCTTGGGATCTGTCATAATCTGGCTCCGGTTCTGGACTGTAATATGTATACGGAACAGCTTTTCCCCAACAACCGATCTTATGGATTTACACCTGAACAGGTGACAGAGTATGCAATCCAGGCAGCCCGTGGCATGCAGGATGCCGGAATTCTAGCCTGCGGCAAGCATTTCCCGGGACAGGGGCATGGTGCCGGGGATACACATTTTGACTTTGTTGTGCATCCGGATGGCCTGGATGAGATCATGACTCGTCTGGCGCCTTTCCGTGCTGCCATGCAGCAGGGACTCTGGTCCGTCATGTCCAGTCACAGCTGTTATCCTGCTTTGGACAGTTCCGGCCTGCCTGCAACACTTTCCAGCGAAATCCTGCAGAACCTGGCCCGGAAAAAGCTTGGGTTTGACGGACTGATTGTCAGTGATGACATTCTGATGGCAGCAATCGAGCAGAAATTTGGTGCGCCCGAGGGTGCAATGATGGCACTACAGGCAGGGTGTGATATGGTTATTATCGGGAATGGCGGTGATAATGCCAACCCTGACGGACTGGATGTCCAGCCACCCATCGTTGAGCACCTTGTGCAAGCCGCTGTCAGTGGCCGGCTTTCCATGCAGCGCATTGATGAGTCTGTTCTGCGCGTTCTTGCGGTCAAGCTGGCTATGGGTGATATGCATCCACAGGCTAACGTCACAGACATGGACTGGTCTGAGCATGAAGTTCTTTCACAGACACTGGCTGATCGTGCATCCCATATAGTGTATTCGCATCCTGACAGTCTTCCTGTACCGGAAGGCAGCCTGTTCCTTGGCCGCAGGTCTCAGGCCAGGCTGGGTGTCGAAGAAGGAGACCGACTGTTTGAATCATTCGCTGAACTGGCTGCATCCAGCCTGCTGGGTGAGGCTGCAGAATTTGACATGTTCCCTGATCTGCCTGTGCTGGCACCCAGAATCCGGAATGCACCGGCAGTTGTGTTTTCAGTGACAAACCGGGAGGAATACCAGAGTCTTCTGCCGAGCCTGAAGGAAATCCGAACACTGGCCCGGAAGCTTATTGTGGTCTGTCTTGATGTACCGCAAACCGTTGAAGAACTGGACTCCCCTGACTGTGTTCTCGTTACGTATGACCAGACGATTCATTCTGCTCATGCGGCAATCCGGATGTTGAAAGGAGAAGGATTATGCTGACTTTTCTGCTGATCGGTGCGCACCCTGATGATGTTGATCTGGATTCAGGTGGGCTTGCGTTAAAGCTTATTTCGAAAGGGCATCATGTTTATTTTCTGAGTATGACCAATGGGAATGCTGGCCATATGACAGAAAACAGGGATACACTACGTACAAGGCGGCTTGGAGAAATGCAGGAGGCTGCCCGACGCTTCCATTGTATCCGTTATGATACAATGGATATCGATGATGGATATCTGAAAACAGACCACGAAACACGTGACCGGTTGATTCGCTATATCCGTCAGCTGGCTCCGGATGTTATTATCACCCATCGCTCCTGTGATTATCATCCGGATCATCGGGCATGCGGACAGCTGGTCCAGGACTGCAGTTATCTCATTGGTGTACCGTTGATCTGTCCGGACACGCCTGCATTGCGTTATGCGCCGGTGATCATGTTCAGCGAAGACTGTTTTACAAGCCCGTCTCCTTTCCGTGCAGATCTTGCTGTTGGGATTGATGCGTTTGTCGATGCAAAGGTCCATGCCTCGCTTGCGCATGTCTCGCAGCTCTATGAGTGGCTGCCCTATGACGGACATTGGGACGATGTAGAGGATGCAGCTACTGAAAAGGAAAAGACAGAGGCGCTTACCCTGCGCCTGAAGACACGGTGCCAGGGGCCTGTTCAACGCTTCCCATCCCGGTTTTCCGCTGGTACGCATTATGGTGAAGTCTTCCAGGTTGATGAGTATGGCGGGCCACTTACCGATGAAATCAGGAGCGCCATGGAAGACTGAAGTGATTCAATGTGATTTCTATCCTGTCCCAGGACAGAATACTATAAGGAGGTGCCAGTATGGCAGACTATTCTCAGATTCTTCAGAAAGCAACTTCTGAAGCCAAAGACTTTATTGACAATCCATCCAAGCTTGATCGGCTTCTTGTTGAACTGGAAGCCAAGCTGAAGGAAGTCCCTGCAATCGGTGAAAAGCTTGCAGATCTTCCCCTGATCATTGCAATGGTCAAGAGCTGGATCAAGAAAGAATATCAGGTAAACGGTAAGGTACTGGCTATTATGGTGGGCGCCTTGCTATATCTGGTGAAGAAAAAGGACCTGATCCCGGATTCCATACCTGTCATCGGCCTTGCGGATGACATTGCTGTATGGGGGCTTGCTCTTCATTTTGTCGAACCTGAACTGAATGAATACCGCGCCTGGCGTAATGAGAACCATTCCCTGTAACTGCTTAACGAAGCTGCAGGTTCTTGAAGCGGTTTATCAGAACCAGCTGGAGCATCCATAGGATTTCACAGTTGCGCCAGAAAGCCCATAAACAGCATGCGCTGCACTGATAACAAGTTCAGTTCCCGGATCAGACCGGGCGCTGAGCTGTTCATCAGTGCAGCGCATGTTTGCTTTTGCTCCGCCAACTGTTTTTCCATATGGTCTGTATGGGGTATATAGACAGCTTTATAATGCCATGAGCATCTGTTCTGCGTTTTCCTTGGGCTTCACACTGCCAAAACCCCTGACGATCATTCCGTTCTCATCAATCAGATAGGTAGTACGGATCAGGCTCCTTGTTGGTTTTCCATCCTTGCCGGGCTTGAGTACATCATAGGCAGTGATGACTGTGAGGTCTGTATCCGACAGGAGTATGAACGGGAGACCATGCGCTTCCTCAAATCTCTTATGTGACTCTACGCTGTCTTTGCTAACACCAAGAACAACGGCGCCCTTTTCTCGGAACTGCGGATACAGGTCTCTGAAATTACATGCCTGACTGGTGCATCCGCTGGTCATATCTTTCGGATAAAAATAGAGAATCACTTTTTGTCCACGGTAATCAGACAAACTGTGCGGGATTCCATTCTGGTCCTGCAGTGTAAAATCCGGTGCTTTCATTCCTGACGGAAGCATAAACTTCTCTCCTGTTTCCAATTCATATGATTATTCTTACCTGATTATATAGGCATCCACAATCTCTCCGACATACATGGTGTGGAAGTCTCTGTTTGCCATGGGATAGGTTCCGTCGACATCTTCCGGATACATTCTGTTGCGGATCTGTTCAGGAATTCGCGTCAGGTCCTGGTCCTGGGAATAGAGAACCCTGCATTCCAGAGTCAGAGGATACTGTCGGACGCCAGGAGTGCCTATGACTTCTGCATCTTCCAGTTCCAAGTGTGCTTCATGTACTTTATCTATGTTATAGCCTGACTTCCATCCACATATCTTATTGATTTCTGCATCTGGCTTGTCAAGCGGCACACTGATTGAGAACTCCCCTGTCTGATCGAGCTGATGCTTGGTATATCTGCCCTGGCGGACATAGACATGAAACGTTGGCAGACTCCAGAGGGTACCCAGATGTCCCCATCCGATGACCATGGAGTTGAATTTATCCCCGCAGGTGTTCAGCAAAACACCGCGTGGTATGGCCTGAATGATCTGGTTGGCATAATCCGCGATGTGTATCTTCTGCTTCATGATTTTTGCCTCCTTATGCATGCAATCTGCGGAAACCAGAATGAACTCGGAAGAGATACTCCGCAATCGTTCATACCTCGCAGGGTTGAGTGTACTGCATTCGAGATTCCGGATCAACTTCAGTTGTTCCACAGAACTGAAACAACATTTATACGAGTGCTATACAGGCAATATGGTCTTTTTACCACGCTATGTACAAATAGTTTCATAACTGAAAAACAGAGCAGACGATTCCGCCTGCTCTGTTTGAATTCATACTGGATTACTGGAGCTTTGTTCCGCAATTGGTGCAGAATTTTGCACCGGGTTCGACGGGCTGGCCGCAGCCGGGACAAACAGGGGCAGCATTCAGCTTCTGACCGCAATTGGCACAGAATTTGGCACCAGGCGTGAGCGGATTACCGCAGCTCGGACAGAATCCGGCGCTCTGCTGTGCCGGCGCCTGTGCCTGAGTCTGCTGCATGTT
>ONWQ01000154.1 GCA_900321565.1 uncultured Eubacteriales bacterium | reverse complement strand
CAGCATGACTGAGTAGGCAAGGGCTCTGGAACCCCAGCGGTCGACACCGAACTCACTGGCAACGCAGAGCCCGGCCAGCAGGATGGTCAGTACGCTGCAGATCAGGGCCCGGCGATGATTCCCGCTCTGATAAAGCCTTCGCAGTCCGGACAACACGATGATCACGGCAGTGGCAAAGTACAGTACCTGCTGGATGCGGACGAAATGGACGACCATGTGTCCGTCATTGCGTAGGGATTCCAGATAACTCTGCACAAGGCCGAAGACAATCAGGAAGACCGGAGTCAGGGCAAAGCCGGCCGGACGCCGGGCGAGCAGGAACAGAATGAAGACCAGGATTCCCAGAGCCGCAATGGCTTCAGCAAGCCAGACCGGCTGCGGTGTGCTGGCCGGGATGAAACCGAACCAGTCGTATTCGCGGCCTTCACCCAGACCGGTCCCGGATTCCATAAGGCGCTCGACACACAGAGCCACCGGAATGCCCAGGGTGATGGCATTGAAGACCTGGACCCGGGGTACCCGGCTGAAACGGACATACAGACTGCCGGCAAGATAGGCACCCAGCATGGCACCGGATACCGAATACCCGCCTTCCCAGAAATACAGGGCAGGGAGCAGACTGGACAGTGTGACCAGGTAATATGTGCAGTTGGCGGCAAGGAACAGCAGCCGGGAAAACACAAAGACCATGGGAATGACAATCAGGTTCAGCGGGAGCACGGACTGCATGGGGATTCCGCTGCGTTTCAGGTACAGGTCAGCGGCGATCAGGCCCAGAAGCAGGGCCGCGGCGGCACCCAGTCCGAAGGACGTGAAGGAAAACATGACTTATTCCTCCCCGCTTTCCGCCGGAGATTCCACGGCGGTGGCAAAATAAATGATATCGCTGACGGAACGCTCTGCCTTGAATGACTTGGTGGAATAATTCTCACCACCGAAATACATCAGTGCACTGCCACCGCCGTCCAGGTTGTATGCTTCCAGACAGCCGAGATCGGCCATGACCCGGGCAAGGGTTTCCACACTGCATCCCTTGGAGTCACCGGCACCACGGCCGTCAGCGACGACCATGACATAGGACAGGGGGCCGGTCTGGCCGATGGCACACCGCGGTTCCCGGCCCTTGATGTTGTACTGGTATTTCTCCGGCATGGCCTGAAGCTCACCACCGCAGACCAGTGCGGGACCGAAATTGAATACATTGACGATCGGGATATCGCTTTCCACCAGGGCGCGGAGCTGTTCACTGTCGGAGTGGATCAGGATATGGAAGTCTCCGTTGCCGTCAATGACCAGCATATCCCGGCTCTTCAGAGGCTTTTTCCGGCCGGTTTCACCCATGCGGACCACGTATCCGCCTTCCTCATTGCCATAGTAATCGCCGCCGGTGGCCACAATGGCATTGTGGTCCCGTGCAATGGTGGATACACGGTTCGTTTTGTTTTTCCCGAACGGCGCCGCGAGCGCTGTGCGCAGCTGGGAAGCATCCGCAATGGTCACATGCGCGACATGAAACTGGCACTCGTCTACCCAGATCCGCTCCATGTGCACACTGATGGATTCATCCTCATAACTGTCCTCGGTGAACCGGCTTGCATCCGGCACAGGCCCGGGTGAGAAATCAATGGGCAGCGGGTCCACAGCCAGTGCGGTGCCGGCCAGGCACATAAGGCATGCAGCCAGGGCCAGGATTCGCTTACAGGAAATCATACTCATGATCGGAACTATCCTCCACATAGCGCATCTGCGCATCTTCCAGAATCGGACCGGACGGAACGGCCCTGGCAAACAGTACCAGCAGCAGCAGGCACAGAAGTGCCATCAGCCAGCATCGGGTACGGTTCATGTTTCCACCTCCTGAAAAACCCAGCTCCGCTGTAACCGGTAGGAGACAATGGAGAGGAGTGTGTCGCAGAGCAGTTTGGCAATCCAGCGCGCTGCACCCAGTGCAGTGAGCAGGGATACGCCGGCATTGGACAGGCAGATGATCAGAATGCACAGCAGTGCATACTTCACGGCAGCCCTGCCGGTATGCTGCTTGAGAGAGAAGACCAGCTGCTTGTTGATGTAGAAATTACAGCATGCAGAGATCAGTCTTGCGGCAAAGCCGGACACCCACAGAATGGTGGTCCGGTCCGTCATACCCAGCAGTGGCAGAAGCCATTCCGCAAGAAGTGCGGCAGCAGCCTGATCAATGAGGACACACACAAGGGACGACGCGATGAACCGGATAAAATTCCCGAGGATCACCTTATAGATCCGGTAGGAGTCACGGATCGGATGAAAGTGCGTCCCTTCATTGTTGTTTTCATAAATCGTTTCAATGGTAACCGGGATCATGGGCAGCTTTTTCCGGCTGCAGGCAATGAGTACATTCATTTCATACTCATACCGCTCACCGGCGGTTTCGATCATCATGGGCAGATGGGAAGCAGCAAATACCCGCAGACCGGTCTGTGTATCCGGGAGCCATGTGCCGTAGAGCAGCTTGAATACGGCGCTTGTACAGCGGTTCCCGAACCGGGACTTGGGCGGGATGAAGTCCAGCGAAAAGTCACGGCTGCCAAGATACAGCGCATCCTGTCCGGCAAACGCGGCTTCACATACCTTAAGGCAGTCAGCGGCTGTATGCTGACCGTCACTGTCGGCTGTGAGTACCCACTGAATTCCCGGTGCATGCTCCATCAGCTCATGGTATCCGGTCTTCAGTGCAGCCCCCTTGCCGCGGTTCACCTCATGATGCAGGACCCGGCAGGTGGCACGTTTTTCAATGGCATCAAAGATCGGCTGACGATCGGCGTGGGAGCCGTCGTCAATGATCAGCATATGGCAGAACCCCGCTTCTTCCAGCGCGTCCAGGTACTGGGGAAGCTTTTCGTCCGGATCCAGTGCAGGGATCAGGACTGCCACTTTTGTAATATCTGTATGCATGGTTATCCTTTCCATGGTTCATTCGTGTCCGGCTCCTGGTCTTCACGGGTCAGGTCAGCCACGGTAGCCTGCGTGATCCGGATCAGGTCTTCCCGGCCGAGAAGCACCTGACAGCCGCGTACACCGGCACTGACAGACAGTGTGGTCTGTTCCAGTGCATGCCGGTCAAGGTATGTCGGGAAATGCTTCTTCATTCCGACAGGACTGCATCCGCCGCGGATATACCCGGTCAGGGGCAGCAGTTCCTTCATGGGCAGCATGGAAACACTTTTATGTCCGGAAGCCCGGGCTACTTTCTTCAGGTCCAGTTCGCTTTCCACCGGAACAATGCATGTCAGATGCCCGTTCCGGTCATCACAGAGGACCAGGGTTTTATAGATCATGGCCGGATCCAGTCCGGTCTTGTCAATCACGCTTTTCCCGTCAAACGGTTCATCCGTGACCTCATAGGTCCGGGTTTCGTACGGGATGTGTTCCGCATCCAGATGGCGCAGAACGTTGGTTTTGACAGGCTTGGCCATAGTGCATGTTCCTTTCGGAAAAAAATCGGGAACAGAATGCATTATACTTGATCCTTCCGAGCGGAACAACAATGTGTCAGAGAAGTTTGCATGAACAATCGGTGAAATTGACAGTCCATGCTCTGCGATGTACAATGCACAGCGTCTGAAGAAACGGAGGCATGAACATGGCTGGTAATGATCGGAATCTGGAGTCCCAGCGCAGGGAACTCAACGGTGTGGAATACTATGACCGCGGCACGCTGGAAGGCCGCAATGGAAGAAAATACGACCGGTATGCAATCCATACGCATTTTGTGGAGGTCGGGGAAAGTCAGGCAGAGCTGGTGCGCAGGTATGTACTGCCGATCTATCAGAAGGGCGATGTGCTGGCTTTTGGTGCAAAGGTGATAGCCATGTGCACCGGCAATGTCCGGACCAAGGAACAGGTGCATCCCGGGTTCTGGGCCAAACTGCTGGCACCGTTTGCCGCGGAGAACTCGACCGGTGTGGGCATGCATGAACCCTATAAAATGCAGCTGACGATCGATATCTGCGGTGCACCGCGCGTGGTCTTTGCAGCCTTTGTGTCTGCTGTGACACGGCCGTTCGGTGTGCACGGACTGTTTTATAAGATCTGCGGTAAGGGTGTGGCCGGGATTGACGGCTTCTATTATCGCTCTTCCTTTGAACGGTATAAGGACCTGGCCCTGATCAATAATGACAATCCTGTGGAGCTGTGTGATCAGCTGGAGAAGGACACAGGCGTGCCTGTGGTGCTCATGGATGCCAATGATATTGATCAGAACCAGCTGGGCAAGTGCAGTGACTTCCCGCTGACGGACGATGAGATTCAGGACGCGATGAAGGACAATCCTTCCGGCCAGGGTGGCGAACTCACACCCCTGATCCTGATCCGTCCCCTGAAATAATCCCGGTTTCTGAGCGTCAGTTGTGCGGCAGCTGGCGCTTTTCAAGTGCTGTGCAGAGCAGTGGAATGCGTTCCGGAAACGGAAAGAAAGGCGGGCAGGTATGGAATACTATGTGGAATGGCGGTTGCGGGGCGATCGCTACAGTGATGCGTTCGGCAATGGTCTTACACTGGCCTCGGGTGAGTCCACCCGGGATATGACGAAAATCTCGGAGGACGCGGATGTCACGGTTTTTCAGGGGAAAAAGGGACAGATACTGCGCGTTTACCATGAAAAACAGGGCGATGCTGTACTGTGCTGGACCGTGTTTGAAAACCCGACGGATGAGCCGGTCACCCTGGAACTGATTTCCAGCTTTGCCATCCGGGGACTGAAAGCGGATCGTATGCACCGGGCTACTTCCTACTGGTCTGCTGAGGGTAAGCTGCTGTCGCAGGAACTGACAGACCTGAATATGGAACCGTCCTGGTCCAATCATGGAGTCCGTCTGGAAAAGTTCGGTCAGATCGGTTCCATGCCGGTCAGGAAATGGTTTCCTTTCGTGGCACTGGAAGATACGGAGACGGGACACTTTGTGGGTGTACAGCTCGGGTGTGCTTCCAGCTGGCAGATGGAAGTGTGGAGGAAAACCCCTGAGATCTGTATCCAGGGCGGACTGGCGGACCGTGATTTCGGGTCCTGGTGGAAAACCATAGGGCCCGGCGAAACCTTTGAGACACCCAGGGCGGTGGTTGCGGAAGGGAAAAGCCTTGCGCAGGTATGTGACCGGCTTGTGAAGGCACAGAAACCGCGGATTGCAGCAGTGGACCGGGATATGCCGGTCATATTCAATGAATGGTGCACGACCTGGGGCAATCCGACCATGGAGAACCTGGACAGGATCGGAAAACGCCTGGAAGGGTCCGGTGTCAGGTACCTGGTCATTGACTGCGGCTGGTATAAGTCACCCAGGCATGACAACTGGTTTAATGCAGCGGGCGACTGGACACCCAGCCGGGAACTGTTCCCGGAGGGAAGGATCGGCGCAGCAGCGGACCTGATCCGGTCCCATGGCCTGATCCCGGGGATCTGGTTCGAGTTTGAGAATGTAGGCACGGAATCGGAAGCCTACCAGGATACAGAGCTGCTGCTTTCACGTGACGGATACCCGGTCAGTGTGGGTGCGAGAAGGTTCCGGGACATGCGCCTTGCGGAAAACTGGAAACTGCTGGATGAACGCATGATCCGGCTGCTGAAGGAGAACGGGTTCGGATACCTGAAGGTGGACTACAATGAATGCATTGGTGCCGGAGTGGACGGAGCAGAGAGCTACGGCGAAGGCCTGCGGCAGACGATCTGTGAAACACAGCGGTATTTCCGGCATATTGCGCAGGAGCTCCCGGAACTGGTCATTGAGAACTGTTCTTCCGGGGGACACCGGCTGGAGCCTTCCATGATGCAGCTGGTATCCCAGGCAAGCTTTTCGGATGCGCATGAAGCACTGTCCATACCGCTGATTGCAGCGAACCTGCATCGCCTGATCAGGCCGGAGCAGTCGCAGATCTGGGCAGTACTGCGCGCGGACGCGGAT
>ONWQ01000289.1 GCA_900321565.1 uncultured Eubacteriales bacterium | reverse complement strand
TTCTGATACAGGCTATTTATACTTATACCGTTGTTCAGAAAGATATATCACTTGAGCTGCGAAAATAACCAGATTCCTGCAGATCGCGACCGTTTGCTTCCCAAACTCATATCCGGTGAAATCGCAGTCTGAACAACAATACCAAAGAATGGAGGGTGAAACAGGACGAACCTGCTGAAACGGATCGGGTGTCCCTGGATCGACCTGGCGCCCTACCTTAATGACAGCAACAAGCTGACCGCCCTGTATTTAGAGCAACGGGCGAAAGGAAAAGAATTAGGCTACACACCGGTGTTCATGGATCAGGGCATGGAAGAGAAGGAATGGCTCTGGGATCATTTCCAAGTGGATGAACCAAACAGTGAATATGCTGCACTTTCCAGAGCAATTATCAAAAAGGTCGGCTCAAAATCCTGGCCAGAATGGTTCCATGAGATTCATCAGAAATATGTAATGTGGGGTGATGACCTCGACGAGGATGATGAACTATATCAGTACGGGATGCACCTCGCCCGCGATACACTGCCATTGCCCACTTCTGCACAGTATGAAGCCTTGATTCGTCCCCTGCAGCCGGAGAGGCTGCGCATCGAGAAATGGCAGGGACTCTGGTCAGATCAAAAGGACGAAATCTTCTATGTGGATGAAGATGACGTACTGGCGCTGATTCCGGTTCGCTATCCATGGCAGGTTATTGCTTGGCTCCCCATCGGCGGCTTTAACTGGTGCCCGACCCCGGAATACCAGACAGCTTTTGCAAAGCATATGTATGAAGCCTACGGTGCAGAGATTATGTCCGTGCATGGCGTTGCCATTAACTACTATCTTGAAACGCCGCTCACACAGAAAGAGCAGGTGTACGCTGCTGTCAGAGATCTGGCTGTAATGGATGCCGACTGGTATCAGGATATTGTCCCTCGCTATGTGTATGGCAAGGAGCGGCTGTATCTGTGGTGGGACTGAGGACGAAACCGAAATCTGCGTATGATAACAGCAGGGCATGCTCGTGAACTGCTCCGTTATCAAATATAAATGTGGGAGAAAATCCGATGTTCTTTAATGAGCCACAGAAGATTATCTGGTTCACGCAGGATAGAG
Source organism: uncultured Eubacteriales bacterium (assembly GCA_900321565.1). Lineage (GTDB taxonomy): Bacteria > Bacillota > Clostridia > Christensenellales > Aristaeellaceae > UBA2943. The sequence goes on along the minus strand of ONWQ01000289.1, from coordinate 931 downwards.
ATGGATATCAGGTGCTGCACAGACCGGATGGAACCAAAGTAAAAGGAAAAGAGAAATGTCTGCCTTCAGATCAGATGTTGTGTTATCGTGAAAGAGCCTATCTGTTCATGGAAGAATGTGAGCTTTGGGATGCTACAGCTTTTGCCTGCACTGTACAAACGCTATTTTTTCTGAAACCAACGAGTCATAAAACGTATTTATTCTGCGGATTGGATGGAGCAGAACGCTTCGTCTATTCAATCCTTCCGGATAATATTGTGAAGTTAAGCCGGAAATATGTGGATAATTTTTATGCCGCACCAGAAATACAGGCGGGATGGCCTGGATATCTGATGTTTCCTGTGTGGTTCGAGGTCTGCAAAGGCAGCAATGATCTGAAGCCTGTATTCATTGGTGATATCGGTGCGACTCAAAGTGCTGTTTCCGGGTGTGAGATTGATCATTTAAGTTGTGGTCTTGACAACCTGAAAAGCGTATTCGATCCGGTGTCCGTTGAAGATGAGACAATCATTTTCCACGATCCGGATAAAGAATATGGTTTCATGAGTAACTGGTATATGTCTGACTTTTATGCAGAAGGTCATTGGTTTTCTTCTGTTGAACAGTATCTGATGTACCATAAGGCACTGCTCTTTTCGGACTCCATTACTGCAGATCTGATCCTCAATGAAAGCTCACCTGCTGTGATTCAGCAGCTCGGAAGAAAAGTGACGCCCTATAATGATAAAGTATGGGATTCTCGCTGCCAGATCATTCTTTATCGTGCGCTTAGCTATAAGTTCTCTCAAAATACAGACCTCCGAAAGAAGCTGCTGGCTACCGGCAAGAGTACACTTGTTGAAGGCACAAAAACTGATAATCGGTTTGCGAATGGGTTAACCCGAGATGATCCTGATCGTAGCAATATCTCAAAGTGGCCTGGCCGCAATCT
>ONWQ01000268.1 GCA_900321565.1 uncultured Eubacteriales bacterium | reverse complement strand
GCAATGGAGAAAGCCAGGCGCATGAGCATGCCGGAGGAGTATGTCTTGATGGGCTGGTCCAGGAATTCTTCGATCTCAGAAAAACTGACAATCTCGTCATACTTGTTCTTGAGCATCTGCTCGTCAAACCCAAGTATGGCACCGTTCAGGAAAATATTCTCACGTCCGCTGAGCTCAAAGTCAAACCCGCTGCCGAGTTCCAGCATGGGTGCAATCCTGCCGGCAGTGCGCACAGCGCCCGAGGTCGGACGGTAGATGCCGGAGATCAGTTTCAGTGTGGTGCTTTTCCCTGAACCATTGCGGCCAATGATCCCGACCACCTCACCGCGCTGGATGGAAAAACTGACATCATTGAGTGCGTGAAAATCCTCATAGCGCAGCTGTTGCCGGAGCCGTGCAATGGCGTATTCCTTCAGGGATGAGGTACGGGTCTTGTTGATACGGAATGTCATGGATGCGTGGTCCATGCATATGATTTCGCCCATGCGTGATTCCTCCACTTTCTCGATGCGTTACCGGTCACAGGTGCAGGACGAACTGGTTCTGATGCCGTCTGAAGACGAACAGGCCCAGGGCCATGGAAATGACAGCCCAGAGAGCACAGAACAGAAGGGATGACGGCAGCGGCGCGAGTCCGTCCAGGGTGATCTTACGCATGGCGGTAATGAACTGATACAGGGGGTTGGCATGGAAGAAGACCGTCCACCAGCCGACCGGCAGGATGGACTCGTCATAGAAGATGGGGGTAAAGAAGTTCCATGCCGTGAGCGCAACGCTCCACAGGAACTGGATGTCCCGGAAAAAGACGATCCAGGAGGAAAGGCACATGGCAAGCCCGGAACAGAACAGGATCAGCAGTACAAGAAAGACCGGGAAAAGCAGCAGTGCCTTGGTAAACGGTGCGCCGGAAAAGAGCATGACCAGCAGCAGAACGATCAGCGAAATCGCCAGGTTCACTGCGGAGGAGATAGTCTTGGACAGCGGGTAGATGTACTTGGGCAGGTATACCTTGTTGATGAGCCCTGCATTGCCGATAATGGCCTGCATGCCCAGTGTGGTGGAATCACCGAAATAATTGTAGATCACAATACCGGTGATCAGGTAAACCGGGAAATTGTGGATACTGGAGCGGAAGATGGTGGAGAATACGACATAGTACAGTGCCATCATCATCAGCGGATGCAGTCCGCTCCATACGAACCCGAGCAGGGACGCACGGTACTTGATCTTGAAATCCCGGCTGACCAGGGTTTTGAGCAGGTACCGGTATTTCGCAGCCGTCTGCAGCATGCGCAGCATCAGGCTGGTCCTGCCTGTGACACTGCAGTGATGCACGTACAGGGCAAGCCCCAGGAGCACGGCACCAATGCCCAGCATGACGGGCCAGAAATACTGCATGCCGCGGAGATAGGACACACCATCCATGGCGAATACCAGGTTCCCGGTCAGAAGAGTGCCGTCCATGGTCAGGTCACCCAGTGAGTCTACAGGGATATCGATCCGGCCTGTATTCTGGCTGTTGCCCTTCCATAACAGGACGGGGGCGTCCGGGATCACCCGGATCGTAAGGTCTGCATCCGGAGTCAGTGCAACAGGCGTATCCATGACAAGGACAGTGCTTCCGTCCGGGTTCATGGAAGAAAACGGCAGGGTCTGCTCATTCAGAAGCTGATCTGCCTGCAGGAAGCGGATGACCGCATTGCCTTCACTGCCGGATTCGAACGGATGGATATCCAGCTGGAACCGGGTCAGGGCATTCATACCGGGCGTGACCTGCTGTGTGATTTCCGTCCCGGCCTGGCCGGTCAGGATATCCCCGCGGGAAACAGAGGACAGGGAGACACGGGTCTCGCTCCAGTCATCATGAACCACCCAGTAAAACAGCAGGACTGCACAGACAAAGATCAGGAAGCCTGCCAGAAGGCGTTTGAGAAAGACTTGATGCTGCATGCGTACAGGAACCTTTCAAGATTGGTCAGTCAGAAAAGATCCGGGATCTTTTCATGACAGTTTATGATACAGCAATGCCAGCGGTTTCGCAACCGCGAAAGCGGAAACCGGCGCACACGGGCAGCTATTCCGGATCGGACATAAGGCCGGCCGTGCGGTCCTCATCGCTGATGGCGAGCCCGAGCCGGCTGGCCTTGACGGCGAGCTCGGTGCGCGAACGGATCCCTGTCTTTTCCATGATCCGCTCCAGGTGCGAGCGGATGGTGGATGGCTCGACCTGCATGCGCTCCGCGATCTCCGGGTTGGAAAGTCCGCCGGTCAGATACCGCAGGACTTCCAGCTGCTTGGGTGAAAGCTCGTCGGAGGAAATGTTCCCGAAGGGCATACCCTTCGGTGTGGTAGTGTACACAGACGCGCCCTGCATGGTCTGCGCCATGATTTCCGGCAGCGGCATGTCCAGGCTTTCCTTGAACCAGAAACTGTGGATCCCGGCCTGACGGGCCTGGTCAACCCAGCTGGTTTCCGCCATGGATGTGGCCAGAATGATCCGGATGTCCGGATGCCGGGCATGGATCTGGAGCGCGGCGGACAGCCCGTCAATGCCCTGACGCATCATGACGTCCAGGATCAGCAGATCCGGATGATGTGTCTGGCACCAGTCCAGTGCTTCCTGAGCGGTGGGAAAGGAGGCTTCCAGTAGGAACCGCGGATCGGATCGGATATGCATTTCCATATACCCGCGGGCAACAATCTGATCATCAGCAATGACGACGGACCAAGGTGTATTCATAGTATATCCCTTCTGCAGACTGAACTGCGTTATGGTCGGGGCGGGGAAACGTGTGAGATGACCGCCGGAAGCCGGAGGCGGATATGGAAGGCGGGCTTGTAGAGTATTCGCATGCTTCCGCCACTGATCTCGGTCATACTGCGCAGGGACCTCAGCCCACCGCTTTCATGAATGGGTTCTGTGGGCAGCTGACCATCATTGAGTAAAGTGACTTCCCAGAACCGGTCCCTGAGCTTGCTGTGCACAGTCAGCGAATGCCCGCCGGCATGCTTGACTGTGTTGGCGGCGCATTCATGGATGGCCAGGACCAGGATCCTGAGTGCTGTGGCGGACCTGGGCAGCTCACCCTTCAGTTCCACCTGCACACCCATGGACTGTGCCTTGGCCATGGCTGCGTCAAGGCTTGTCTCCTGGCTTTCTTCTTCATCGGACATGCGCAGCAGCAGGTCCGTGTTGTTTTTCAGCTCCTGCAGGAGCCGGGTGCGGTTCTCCTGTGACGGGTTCTCAAGAACATACCTGCCCTTGAGCAGCAGGCTTCCGAGTTCGTCATGCACAGCCGTGCGCGCAGAGAGGAGCTCCTGGGAGGCGATCACCTGAGTGACCTGTGTGCGCATGGCCATCATGCGCTGCTGGTATGCCTTCAGGCTCTGCTGTCGTGCTCTGAGCTCCAGGGTATGCTGGTAAAGACTGGTGATATCCGAGGCTGTGATCCTTGTGAATTCCTTGCCGTCAATATGTTCTCTGCTGCGCCTGAAGGAGAGCGTGTGCCCGCTTTGCATGGTCAGGAGCAGCTGCTCCTCATGCATTTCACCCTGGGCGAGGAGCGTGTCCCAGAATGTGTTGGCCTGGACAAGCGGATGTCCGGTACATTCCTGACAGTACGCATTGATGCTCAGATTGGCGAGCAGGACTGTACCGTCATCGGTGGCAAAACAGAATCCTTCCGGCAGCTGGTCCAGTGCTTCCTTGATCGAAGAGAAGGAAAGATGACGCCTGGCATACCGCTGCTGTCCGAAATACCCGAAAATGGTCATGCACCAGAGGACACATGTCAGCAGTGCGACAGGCCACCAGGGCAGTGTAAAGAAATACGTGACCGGTATGTTCCTGCCCTTCAGGCTCGGCAGGAAAGGCATCAGACCTTCCAGAAGCAGAATGAACAGGAACATGCTCAGAGCCAGCAGGACCAGGTTACTCATGAGAATGCTTGGCTTCCGGTTCCGGTAAAGGACCATGGCACACAGCACAATCTGCGCACAGACCTGAAGCGTGATGCACACAGAGAGAAGATAGAACCCGGGTGTGTGCAGCAGCGTATACAGAGGACTCATGGGCCATCACCTCCCGCTACAGGAATATGGATCCGGCATGCTTCCTCATCGGTTTCCACACGCACGCTCAGGGGCGTTTCCGGCAGCGGCTCTACGGGCGGATGCTCGCACAGCAGGCGCAGTTCCTGATCTGAGAGGCTGATGAGCAGATAACCGCCTGTGCCGAACAGGGATTCGGTCACCAGTTCAAAGGTATCATACAGCGCAGTGGCAAGACTCTGTTCATAGCTTCGCGTCGCTGTGACCGTGACCTGCGCCTGGATGCCGCAGTAAACGAGATATCGAGCGGACTCTTCCAGGGCCAGCTGCAGGTCGCGTACGCTCAGCTGTGTATTCTCCATGAGCACCATGTTGGTCCGCCGCTTGATATACGCATTCAGGGCCAGTATCCGGCCCAGGTGCGCATCAAAGTCGGGCGCATCCGGCCGTAGTGTGTCGATCAGGCCGGATACGCGGCGCTGGGCAGGCCGGAGCTCACGCTCGGCGCGGCTGTAGATCCGGTTGCGGAAGTCAAGCTGTGCTTTTTCCATGCGGACTTCGTTCTCCGCACGGATCAGGTCATTCTCTTCGGCCAGGATTTCATTGACATGTGTGATCTCCTGATTCAGCCTGTGCAGTGCACGCTTGTCCGTCACCCAGAAAACGAACCCGGACCGGATGGGCATGCCCTGAAGTTCCATATGCGGTGCGATATCCAGTGGGTGCCTCAGGGCAAGACGCGCTTTCACAGGATCCGCCGCGATCGTCTGGTGCGTCTGATACACCGGGTTCAGGTCAGGCCCGGTGATGACAACCGGCAGCTGCATACTCTCAAAGAACCCGGCATAGTTTTCATTGGACGGGATCAGATGCAGGCGGATACAGGCTTCAAAGAAAGCAATGGTGCAGAAAACGGAAATGTCGGGAATCTGGAACGGGAGACGGCCAAACCTGCGGTTCAGTACCGGAAAGATCAGCATCAGTACCCCGTAAAGTGCCATTGTACCCAGGACCGGAAGGATACGCTTCCAGGCCCTGCGTGTTCTTGCAAGATGCAGCAGGATAACGACACCAAGACCATAGCACAGAACGATCCACAGAATACAGGCAGGCATCAGCCAGCCGTAGGTATAGGCATCCCCGATTAACGCTTCAGGTCCGCTCCCGTCCGAAGGCCGGAATGCCATGAGATGCAGGTCATTGGTCATGAACAGAATGCACAGAAGTCCGGCGGGAATCAGCAGGTACTGCTCAGACGGGATCCTTTTATTGTGCGCTGTATACAGGGAGATCGTGTGCATGAGAAACAGGGTCGGCATCATGATCAGGGGAATATAGTAGGCGTACCACAAAAGCCGGCTCAGCAGGATGGACTGGCAGAGTATGCGGTAGCGTAGTGTGCGCAGCAGAGTCAGAAAGAGCATCATGGCAGAGGCCCAGCCTATATGCACCCTGGCGCGGGATGTCAGAAGCCTGTACAGTGCAGACTGTG
>ONWQ01000440.1 GCA_900321565.1 uncultured Eubacteriales bacterium | reverse complement strand
CACGGCGGATTGCCCTAAAATGATTTTCCAGATATCATCGGTGCCGTAATGATTGTTCAACACGGAGGTGGCGATCCTGTCCTTTTCCGCGAAAGTCAAGGATTCATTTTTGAGCTGATCATACGAAGAATTCCTGCAGATGAAGCCACATTCAAATAATTTGAGCACCAGCTGAACCTTCATATCTTCAGGAATGACGGATGCATCCCCGCGAACTGTTAACGGAGCAATGTTGAGCTGCCTGTCATTTCCTACAGTCTCGATCACGGAAAGACCGTGATCAAGCTGGTATGTTCCCATCCAATAGGCAAAAAGAAGCATATTGTCTGAGATTATATTGCCCGAATCAAATGACGGCCAATAGTCAAGGTTGTTCCAGACAGGTTTCGCAAAGGAACAGAGAACATATCCCTCACCCAACTCCGCGGATCGTGCATGGTACCAGAGCTGGCCCTTATGCTGTGTCTCTTCCAAGCACTCCAGAACGGTTCCTCCCTGCAGACGGCCCAGCACATCTCCTCCGGGTGCTTTTCGAAAATTCACGTTATTCCGGATAATCTGCAGCTGATCGGACAGCACGATTTCTTTTTCATCATAGGATGAAAGGATACGATCAAGCTCGGATTCTCCTTCTGCAAGAAATCCAACCTCTGCATTTGCATGAGAAAGAATAGCACAGATGATTGTTAAGCAAAGGAAGATTCTTTTCACTCTTCTCATCGAAAAACACCCCCTATAGTAATAGGACGATCCACGCCATCATTTTAATCCGGGAGGAAAAATTTTCAGGCTGTGAATAAATCCTGTCATCTGTTTCGTCATTATTGGTGAAGGAGATGATTGGCGATGGAACATGCTGCGGTACGCCGCATGATCCGTGAACAGAGACTGAACCGATGGATCGAAGATTACAGGGAGGGATTAAAGTGAAACGAAAACTGACATACGTGCTTGTGCTGGCCGTTATTATGCTTTTGATTGCGGCAACAGCGCTGGCGGTGGCTTTGCTGTCGCCGAAGGAAGTTGTGGAACAGGTAGCTGTTCCGATGGCGCAGGAGAACGACCGGGACTGGCGTGTTGAAACGGATTTTTCGCCGGATGAGCTGGCCGCCTTTATCCGGGAGTGCAATCAGAACGGTATTGATCTGGACGAGAACGACGTCATCATGAAGGCCATTCGCAACGGACAGGGTTACAACGAAGAAGAGGCCATCATGGCCGTCTGCCGCGTGGCATTCGGCGGAAACTATGGGGAATGGACCATTGCGGAACAGCACTGGTTCCAGGACGTGATGGTAGCCATCGGTTGGGCAGAAGAAAACCGTGTGGCGCTTCCGGGACCGGACGACCTGTCAGAAGAGGAAGCAAGAGTCCGGCTGATCACGGCAATCCGGGAAAAATTCGGGGCGGAACTGCCCCTGGATGATCAGGAACAGTTTGCGACAAGCATGTCCTATTCCGTCAACTCTGATGCGGACGACGTCTGGACCATGACCTGCCGTCCCAAGAATGAAGGGGCAGACACTTTCTATGAGGCTTCTCTGGACAAAGCCGGCAATGTGGTGGACGTGCGAAAAGTGGATTACGGCCGGCCTGAGACCCTGGAGGAAAGGGGTTACAACTATACCCTGACGGAGGAGGAAGCCGTGCGCCTGGCTGCCGCAGGCATCCGAAGCGAAACCGGGCGCGACGTACCCCTGGAGGATTCGGAGAAATACCATTTTTTCGTTACGAAGAGCATGGATCCGTTGGGCTGGAACGTGAGCTTTATCAGCCACACCGCGGATTGGGGCCGCTGTGAAGCCTTTGTGGAGGACGCCGCCGGCAAGGTAACGGTCGGCAAAACCGATGTGGATGAGATCACCGCGGATAATATTCTGATGCGGTACCGTGCTGCCCATGGATGGTATGACGGGTGGGATCCTGCCGTCTGGGCCGAGGTTGCCGCAAAGGCGGCAGATCTTACCGCTTCCACAATGGAAGGCCGTGTCGTGAAGGTTACGCCATGGATTGACTGGCGGGAAGGTCTGCTGACCCGGGACGAGGCCGAAGAGAAAGCCTTCCGGCAGGCGAATGTCCGCCTTGGGGACGTGAACTGCGCGTGCATCATTGACGCGGAACCGCATCCCATCTGGAAATTCCGTCTTCTGCCCTGGGATGAGAGTTATCAGGATTCCATCGTCGTTGAGATTGACGCGGTTACCGGGGAAATGACGGATCTGGATATGTATAAAAGCGATTACAGCGATCTGGAGCCCAGTTATCACATGATTACGCTGCGCCGGATCTGGTCTCGGCTGGAATATGAGGAAAACGGGCCGCTGTACATCGCAAGACTTGCGGTGCTGCACAAGTTTTCGGACATGAGTTTTGACATGCCGGAGGTGTATGACCTGCCGATCTTTGAT
>ONWQ01000532.1 GCA_900321565.1 uncultured Eubacteriales bacterium | reverse complement strand
TGTGCTCACACTGATGGCTTACATGAATATATTTTCGATTTCTGCGGGTACTGCATGCAACTATCTGCGAATGCGGCATTCACAGGATGGATATCAGGGAAACACCGGGTACTTGCATATTCTTTGGACGTTTACTCCGCTTGCGCTTGTGTGGAGCGTTGGATGTGTGTACCTGATGGGAGTACAGCAGAGCACGTGGAACAGTATTCTGTTCGCACTTCTGTCAGTTTTTACCATGTGGCGCTATTATGCTGATGTGGAATATAAGCTCAGCCTTCATTACAAACAGTTTTTCATGTATTATCTGGCGATTGCCGGAGGCTATCTGCTTGGCTCTGTGCTGTTCTGGAAGACGGGTATGTGGCCGCTGGGGCTCCTGCCTGGTGAGATTGCCGGGGTTCTGATGGTGACAGTTCGCGGGAAGGTGTTCCGCAGGGAACACGATTCCGTAGACAGACGGACCATGCTACACCTCTGGTCCGCATACATCGCGCTGATGGGTCCCTTTTTACTGAATAATGTTCTGTTCAACGGGGACAGAATTCTGCTTCAGTCACTGTTGAACGGTACAAATGTGACGCTGTACTACCAGGCTTCAGGAATCGGAAAACTGATGGCACTGCTGTCCACACCGCTCAACGGTGTCATGATCGGGTATCTTGCACGGTTTGACGGGCAACTGAGCCGCAAACTTATGAAATGGGTAACCATGATTTCCCTGGGCGTGACCATACTTGCCACGGCTGCAACCACACTCGGGGCTCACATTTATATCCGGGTTCTGTATCCGGATAATTATCTGGTTGAACGCCCATGGTTCCTGATTGCCAGCCTGACACAGGTACTTTTTTTCGTAGCCAGTTCGGTTACGGTTGTACTGCTCCGATTTTCTCCGGTCTGGTATCAGACCGCCATCAATATCGGGTATGGCGCTGTCTATGCAGCCCTGTGCATTTCATTGACCAGGAATTATGGATTCTCCGGTTTCGCCTGGGGGCTTCTGGGTGCCAATACGGTCTATATGCTGTTTTCGCTGCTTCTGGGCTGGCGGGATGCACTCAGAACACCAAAAGATGCATGAGTAAGGAGTTAAAGTATGGATTTTGAGACCACAATGAAGGTGATTCATCAGGCCAACATGGAGCTTCTTCAGGAAATGGACAGGATCTGCAGGAAACATAAGATCCCCTATTATCTCCTGGGTGGTGCTCTGATCGGTTGCCTGCGAGGAGGAACCCTGATTCCGTGGGATGATGATGTGGATGTTCTTCTGTTCCGTGAAGACTATGAACGTTTTATGGAAGTGTGCCCGGGTGAAATCAGCGCCGGGTTCCGTCTTCTGGACTTTGCAAAGCAGCCACAGTTTTTTGATTTCATCACCAAGATCAGTAATGAAAGGATAACATACGAAAAAACAGCCTTTGGGGATGATGATTTCTATGACTACAGATATAATCATCCAACCCTTGATCTGTTTGTGCTGGATAACAGACCCGGTGCATTTTCCAGGCATACTCTGCGCATGCGTCTGATCTATCTTCTTGCCATGGGACACCGTAAAACGATACACTACCAGCAGTATGCCGGTATATACAGGATTGCTGCTTTCCTGGGGTCAAAGATCGGGAAACTGATTCCCATGCAGACGATTGCAGCATGGTATACAAAGGCACAGAAATCTGAAAAGACTCCGAACGGTCTTTATTATCTGTCCAATGATATGATTGAGCCCGGCCTGTGGGGGCTTCTGTATAAACAGGAATGGTTTGATGGTGAGAGAGAGGAATGCCTGAACGGGATCATGTTCCCGGTACCTTACGATACGGAGGCTATCCTGACCATGCAATATGGTGATTACATGCAGTTGCCGCCGGAAGACAAGCGCAGACCCCAGCATGTTATGAAAATTGTGGAAAGATAAGCTTTAGGGAAAAGCTCTCTGGAGGTATACTGGAATGATCTATGCAACAGGCAAACCCCGGCAGAAATGGATCACTGCAATTGTTGCCGTGCTTCTGCTGGCTGGTCTTCTGTTTTCTTATCTGACATTTCTGCCCACTGAATCGTTTGTTGATGAAACGGATGTGTTTTCGGTGGGTGACGAAGTTGCCAGAGGCGGGGATGTATATAAGGTCAGCATCTCCCAGCATATGCCTTTTTCCTATTATATGGCGGCCATTATGGGCCTGTTTCATCCGGTAAATATCAATGCATACCGGTTGTACTTTTATATCGTCATGTCGCTGCTCTGGGTTCTTGTCTATCTGCATTTTCGCAGGGACATCAATCCTGTGGTTCTGATTCTGGTGCCATTTCTGTATCTGTGCACACTGAGCCTGTATGATCAGGGGACAACCATGCTTTCAGAACACTGGGCCGGGCTCGGTCATGTGGTTATGCTGCTGGAGCTGGTGCGGTACGTGCGCAGGAAAGAACTGGGCTGGTCCAACTGTATATGGCTGTCTGCCTCGATTGTACTGACGTTCGGCTGTCTGTTCCCGAGTGCTTATTCCATTGCCATTGTTGCAGTGGGTGTGTTTGTTTACCAGGGCTGGATCCTGAACAGAACGAAGGATACGATTGCCCGGAAGACACTCAGCCGGAGGATCATTCAGGATGACCTGAAACTGATCGGCTGCTGTCTGGTGCCGTGGGTGATTCTTCTGACCTGGTATGCAGTGAGTGGAAATCTGCAGAACTTTTTCTATGGTGCTTACTATTTTAATACGGATGTGTATTCGAAGTATACTCAGGGCTTCGGTACGGATCCCCTTGGCACTTTTCTGCTGACCTATAAAGGCTGGTGGGAATATACGGTATCCTGTATCCGGGAACTGCTTGGGCTGCCGGGCGGGCTGAATGTAACTACCAGTGTGGAACCGCAGATTCTGAAAATGCGTGCCTTTGACGGGACCATGCGCATGCTGTCGACCATTCTGCTGAGTATTTGCCTGTTGTTTGAACATCCAATCCTTGGGGTAACCTATTTCCTTGCCAGTATTGCCATTGCAGTGCGCGGTTATGATCATTATCATGCAATGAATTTCATGTGTGCTACATGCCTGCCGCTGGCAGTGCTGGCAGGCGCAGGCATTCGGGCACCGTTCCTGAAACCAAGACGCGCAGAACGCTGGATTGCGCTCATACTGGCACTGGCCGTGCTGGGGACTTATGCCACACAGACAGAAGTGTTCTCACAGGTGCCCAAGGTTCCTGAAACAGTCAGCAATGCCAGCCTGTTTGAACGCACTCTGGACTCCATTGATCTGAAGACATTCGCAGATATTGTCCTTGACCCCGGTGATACGATTCATATGGCTGCCCTGAACACAGGCGGAACGGTGGAAGCGGATCGGGGGAAGGATTATGGTGCGGCATGTTCTACACCCTGGACCTGGGAAGGGTTCGGGGAACGGGAGATGGAAACCCTGCGAACCAACCGCACAAAAATGGTGCTTTACACATTTGATAATGTGGTATGGGGCTATGCCCAGGACGAGTATGCGCGTGAATTACTGGAATACATCCGTGATGAGTTCTATCAGGTAAGTACGGAGATGTTCATACGCAAGGACTATATGGGCGAAGCGATCCGCAGAACCTTTGAAGCAGGATACAGCGGCTATATCGGTGTGGATTCGTTTGAGGACCCTGTTGCACTGAACGATGCGACAGAAAAAGCGGAGAGAAGCATTCGTGATGAATCGGCGGAGCAGAGACTTGTCATGCCGGAACGCAGGCAGCTGGAACTGATCCTGTTCGAACTGTGTGATCGGGGAGAGTCTGATCTCAGCGACCTGTTTGTTCAGGTGCGGGAGGAAGAAAGTGGTTCTGTGATCTGGTCCCGGACAATCCCGGGTGCATATCTGGCCCCTGGAAAAACCAATATGATCTTCCTGGAGGAGTGTGTACTGGAAGCGGGAAAACCGTATGTGATTTCCCTTGCCCAGGCAGACCCGGCGCGGGGCGAACTGGTGCTCCAAACTGCCGGAGCCGGACAGGCGATGGACAGCTATGCTCTGAATTCACAGGTTGGTTCCTGGGTCATGGAGATCAGCTCAACCGAACCTTATGATACATGGTGGTATGAAGAAGAGAGTTATACGGATGCAGACAATGCAGAGGAAACCGCAGAGCCAGCTGAGCCTCAATCCGATGAGGAAGATGACTGGGACTGGCTGGGCGGATATGAAGAATAACAGGAGGCAAAGGCAGTGAAAGTCGTTATTCTGGCCGGAGGATTCGGAACCCGTTTTTCGGAAGAATCCCAGTATAAACCCAAGCCCATGATTGAAATCGGTTCCATGCCGATCCTCTGGCATATCATGAAAGGCTACTCTTTTTACGGGTACAATGATTTCGTGATCTGTGCCGGGTATAAGCAGCATATGATAAAACAGTGGTTTAATGACTATGCACTGTATACATCGGACATCACTTTTGACTTCACCAAAGAGCAGCCGCAGGAACGCGTGATTGTTCATGACCGACAGACTGAGCCATGGCGTGTGACAGTCGTGAATACGGGACTGGAAACCATGACCGGCGGAAGAATCAAACGCATTGAGCCCTATATCGGAAAAGAAACCTTTCTGATGACATACGGTGACGGCGTGTGTGATGTCAATATCAAGGACCTTGTTGCATTCCACCACGCACATGGCAAAAAAGCTACCCTGACATCGGTGACCCTGAAACAGCAGAAGGGTGTACTGGATATAGGGGGCGATAATGCAGTGCATTCGTTCCGGGAAAAAAACAGCGGGGATGGTGCTCCGATCAATGCGGGATTTATGGTTCTTGAGCCTTCTGTATTTGATTATATACAGGGCGATGAAACCGTGTTTGAACGCGAGCCCCTGGAAACGCTTGCAGCAGAAGGCGAGCTGATGAGCTATGCTCACAGCGGATTCTGGCAGTGCATGGATACCAAACGCGAACATGATATGCTTCAGAAACTATGGGCAACAGGGCAGGCACCCTGGAAAGTGTGGAAAGATGAACAGGGAACTTGATTTCTGGAAAGACCGCCGGGTTTTGGTTACCGGACATACAGGCTTCAAGGGCAGCTGGCTCTGCCGGATTCTCCTGAATGCAGGCGCCAGGGTTACAGGCTTTGCCATGGATCCGCGGAAGGAAGACCTCCTCTATGACCTGTCAGACGTTCACAGCGACATAACGGATATCCGTGGGGATATCCGGGACTATATGCAGCTGGAACAGGCGTTTGAAAAGGCGGACCCTGAGATTGTTCTGCATCTGGCAGCACAGCCGATCGTACGCGAGTCCTATCGGGATCCAAGAGGCACCTATGAAACCAATGTCATGGGTACTGTAAATCTGCTGGAATGTGTGCGCCGGTCAGGTGCAGTTCAGAGTGTACTGAACGTGACCACGGACAAGGTATACTTGAACCGTGAATGGGTATGGGGATATCGCGAGGATGAGATGCTGGACGGATTTGATCCGTACTCCAATTCAAAATCGTGTTCGGAACTGGTAACCCACAGTTACGTATCAAGCTTTTTTGCTCCTGCGGGCCGACCGGCAGTATCTACAGCCCGTGCGGGGAATGTGATCGGCGGTGGCGATTTTGCCAGAGACAGAATCATTCCTGACTGTATCCGCGCCGTGATGAAAAAACAGCCCATTGCTGTACGGAATCCGTATTCAGTGCGTCCTTATCAGCATGTTCTGGAGCCGCTGATGGCTTATCTTCTGATCGCACAGACGCAGTGCGGAGATTATAATGCAGCAGGCTGGTATAATGTAGGGCCGGGGGAAGAAAGCTGTGTGACCACAGGCAGACTGACTGAACTGTTTGTGCAGGCGTGGGGAGAAAACGCTTCCTGGACGAACCTGTCTGAACCTGGCGCACCGCATGAAGCGAGTTTCCTTAAACTGGACTGCTCAAAAATCCGGAGCAGGCTGGGGTGGCATCCGGTATGGACGATCAACCGTGCTGTGGAAGAAACAGTCTGCTGGACCAGACAATGGCTGGAAGGCGGACATATTCCTGACGAGATGGATCGGGAAATTCATGCATACCTTGAGGATCGGAAGACAATGGAACAGGAGTGAGCGTTATGGCATTTCAGAATGAACAGCAGGCACGGGAAGCAATCAAGGAACAGGTCAGGGCATACTATCATCAGTTCAAGGAACCCCGGAAACCATTTGAACCGGGAGACCGCATTGCCTATGCTTCACGTGTTTATGATGAAAAGGAAATGTGCGCGCTGACAGATGCCATGCTGGACTTCTGGCTGACTGCCGGACGGTTTTCTGAACAGTTTGAAAGGGAGTTTGCGGAGTATCTTGGAGTGAAGTATGTTCACCTTGTGAATTCAGGGTCTTCTGCAAACCTGCTGGCATTCATGGCGCTTACTGCGCCGGAACTGGGAGCACGTCAGATCCTTCCGGGTGATGAAGTGATTACCGTGGCCTGTGGTTTTCCGACTACGGTTGCGCCGGTTATGCAGTACGGTGCGGTTCCGGTGTTTCTGGATGTCACAATTCCCCAGTACAATATGGATGTGACTGTACTGGAAAAAGCACTCTCGCCAAAGACCAAGGCAGTGATGCTTGCACATACACTGGGGAATCCATTTAATCTCCGGGTTGTCAGGAAATTCTGTACAGAACATAACCTCTGGCTGATTGAAGACAACTGTGATGCGCTGGGTTCCCTGTACACCATAGACGGGGAAACGCGGATGACTGGAACGTGGGGAGATATTGGTACGAGCAGTTTTTACCCGCCGCATCATATGACTATGGGCGAGGGCGGTGCTGTCTATACCAATGATCCGCTGCTGAACAGGCTGCTGTTGAGTTATCGCGACTGGGGCCGCGACTGCATCTGCCCTCCCGGCAAGGATAATTTCTGTGGTCACCGGTATGATGGTCAGCATGGACAGCTTCCGTCCGGGTATGATCATAAATACGTATACTCGCATCTTGGATTCAATTTGAAGGCAACCGATATGCAGGCCGCGATTGGTTGCGAACAGCTTAAGAAATTCCCTGATTTTGTGAGACGGCGCAGAGAAAACTGGGAGTATCTGTATACAGCTCTGAAATCATGCGAAGATCAGCTGATTCTGCCTGAAGCTGAGCCGAACAGTACACCGAGCTGGTTCGGGTTTGTGATCACACTCAGAAAATCTGCTGCTCATACGCGGGAAGAAGTGGTCCGCTTTCTTGAAAGCCGGAACATTCAGACAAGAATGCTGTTTTCAGGGAATCTGATCCGGCATCCGGCTTTCGATTCGATCCGGGGAAGCAATGCATACAGGGTATGCGGTGAGTTGGTACACACCGAAGAAATCATGGAGCGTACTTTCTGGATCGGTGTATACCCAGGCATGACAAAAGAAATGCTTGATTATATGGCATTATCCATTCGTGAAGCTCTTGAAAAGCAGTGATCTGATGAAGAACAGGGGGGACGGGAATGAAGCAGCGTCTTGCGGATTATATTGCTGATTTTTTGGTAAACCATGGCGTAACGGACTGCATGATGGTTGTTGGTGGCGGTGCCATGCACCTGAATGATGCCCTGGGACATCATCCGGGATTACATTGTCTGTACCATCATCATGAGCAGGCGTGTGCAATTGCTGCAGAGAGCTATGCACGCCTTGAAAACCGGATTGCGGCAGTCTGTGTCACTACGGGCCCTGGCGGAACGAATGCACTGACAGGTGTAGTTGGTGGCTATCTTGATTCCATACCCATGTTTATTGTTTCGGGTCAGGTACGGTATGATACAACAAAGCGTTATGCTGAACAGTTTACGGACGGGCTTCCGCTCAGAGCGGTCGGTGATCAGGAATACGATATAGTACCCTCGGTGCAACCGATGACCAAGTATGCTGTCATGATTGAGGATCCGTTGACTATCCGCTACCATCTGGAAAAAGCATGGTATCTGGCAACCCATGGACGCCCGGGACCGGTCTGGATTGATGTTCCCGTGAACTTCCAGGGTGCAATGATTGAAACGGATGCACTCCAAGGGTATGA
>ONWQ01000219.1 GCA_900321565.1 uncultured Eubacteriales bacterium | reverse complement strand
GACCGCCGCACCTGCCGGACTATGCTGGTCATTCTTCTGCGTACCATGTCAGAACCCCTCCACCGACGGATCCGTCAGATCGTCCAGGTCAGAAAAAGCGCCCTCCTTCGGGTGCGTTACCCGCGGTATCTCCTTCCCTGCCTTCAGATCCTGCACAAGCTGCATGACCTCATCACCCAGGTCCGGGGTGCACTGCACCACACAATTGATTTTTCCGGCTTTCAGGGCATCCACGGCTTCCTTCTCACCGTCCACTGTGATCAGCAGAATATCCCTGGCCGGCTCAATCCCATTCCGTTCCAGAACACTGAGCGCGCCCAGCGTCATGGAATCGTTGTGCGAATAGACCGCATCTATGCCATCCCGGCCGTATTTTCCCAGCAGGAATGTCATGCATTCCTCCCCTTTGGAGCGCAGAAAATCCCCGCTGATACTGTCAATCACTTCAAACCGGCTGTCTCCCTGAATCGTATCCAGAAACCCGCGCTGCCGGTCCCGCATCGGTGTCGAGTCCGGTGTACCGCTGATCTCCGCAATACGGACATGCTCCAGATGATCATGATCCGCCTTCCGGATCAGATATTCACCGGCCCTGCACCCTTCCGCATAGAAATCCGCACCGATGTATGCGGTATACAGTGCATCCGCGTTTTCCGATGCAATCATCCGGTCCACCAGAATCACCGGGATATCCGCCTGTTTTGCCTCATTCAGCACATTATCCCATCCGGTTTCCACAATCGGTGAAAACACAATCACATCCACCTGGTACGCAATAAACGACCGGATGGCATCGATCTGCTTTTCCTGCTTCTGGTTGGCGTTCTCTGTCATCAGCCCAAAGCCGTACTCCCGGGCCGCAGCCTCCACGCTTTTCGTATTCGCAATTCGCCAGGAGCTTTCCGCTCCCAGCTGCGAAAACCCCACCACAACCGCGTGGCTTTCCGGATCCGCCGGTTTAGCCGCGCATCCACACAGGATGCCCAGCAGCACTGCCATAAGCACCATCATTGCGCATTTCCGCATAAGCTCCTCCGGTTTCCATTTTCCGTATCATCATCTGCAGCCTATTATAGAGGCAGTCCCCTCATCACGCAAGGCTGGCGGTCCTCAGAATTGGCGTTCCCGCGCAATGAACCCAAAACAAAAAGTGTCAGAGCATACCGAGCATCTGACACCTTGATACATATACAGCTTCCTATCGCAGGAGCGCCCCGGGCACTTCAGGGATTCCGGGCTCTGAGAGCACCTGCACGGCTGTGACCGGACCGATCTGCGACCAGTCCTGAAACACCCAGACCACCTGCTTGTCCCGGGTAATCTCAACCATCTGCGGCGCAAGCCCTTCATTTCCCCGGGAACAGAGAATGGTGTTCCCGTTGGCCAGACGCGTACAGGACTGGGAATCGTGAAGACGACAGGGTTCCGGAAGTTCAGACAGCGCAACCGACCATACCGTCTTCTTATCCGGTGTGATTTCCATATGTGTCTGCGTCTCTTCATCCGTGATCAGCGTATTCCCGTCCGGAAGCCGTACAGCCGCCCACGGCCTGCCCACCTCATAGGTCCAGATGGGACGGAACCGGGCATCGTACTCCACCACCCTGCTCATCCCGAGGCATGGCAGAAGATAGGTACCCTGTGCAGTTTTCCGGAACCGCCGGCACTGCGCGTGCACGCTGAGCGCCGGATCATAGTCCAGCGGATGCCTGAGGACCTCTCTTCCGGTCTTCAGGTTCACAATCATGGCAACCGGCGGCATGTCATTGAGTACCAGCAGTGCCTCATCCGGTCCGATCGGCTGAATGGTATGAATCTCCGTACCCTTCGGCGCATCCATGCGCCACAGGATTTCCTTTCGCGGTGAAACCAGCGCGGCATACCTCATGCGTGAAAACAGAATGTTCCCGTTTGAAAGCATCCATACATCGTCATATTCCCAGCCTTTCCCGGCACAGAACGTCCAGACGATCCGTCCGCCATGAACAAGGAACATGCGGTTGCAGCCTTCGCCGACCAGAAGCATGGAGTGCTGAGCAAGCCCGTTGCCCGGAAGCCACAGTTCTGGATCCGGATCCGACACCTTCCAGGAAGGCGGATCAATCTCTTCTTCGCTTGGCGCGAACGCCGGTATGGACGGATCCGTAAACAGTGCAATCCGGCTGAGCAGGGAAAAGGATGTTGAAGACATGGAGTCCACCTCCGTTTTTCAGAACGCCCGGCAGTCATTTTGATGAATATCCCGTTCTTTCAGACAGGATTATAGAGGAACCCCGGGGCGATGACCATAGCAGGATTTTTAGGCGCAGCATCTAAAAAATGAGATATCTGGTGGATTTTTGGACAAACAGCCAAAATATATTGCATAAATCAAAAAAATGAATCATTGCCCGGGTGCGGTCAGCTCCCGTATACTGGTCTCAGATAGGAAAGCAGAAAGTTTTCCACACAATTGAATCGGAGGTGTCGTTATGAGAAAGCTTTTGTGTCTGATCGTTGCTTTGATGATGATGCTGGGATGTGCTCAGGCACTGGCTGCAGGCGATGATGTGGCCTTTGCTCCCTATGAAGAGAGAATCAGCATGACGGTAGGCCGTGCAAATCCCGGGTCTGTCGATCTCCCGGAAGATGCCGATATTGAGCACAACAAATACCTGGATTACATCTGTGATAAGCTGAATATTGATGTCACCTATGACTGGATTGCAGAACCCAGTACCTATAACCAGAAAGTCAACCTCGCCATTACATCGGGCGATCTGCCGGATGTCATGATCGTGACAAACAAGGGACAGCTGCAGCAGCTGGTCGAGAACGATCTGATCGAAGACCTCACCGGACTGGCAGATCAGTATTTCTCCGACTACATTCTGGATATCTATAACTCCTATGCAGACAAGGGCCTCGGAAGCTGCACCTTCGACGGAAAAGTGTATGCCATTCCGAACCTGGAAGCCGGTTATTCCTATTCCTACCTGTGGGTCCGCAAGGACTGGGTGGATGCTCTGGGTGCCAAGATGCCCACCACGCTTGATGAAGTCGTCGAGCTGGCCCGTCTCTTCATGGAAAAGGATCCCGGTGGGAACGGGGAAGGCAATACCATCGGTATCGCAGTGAATACCCGTGTTGCCGGCGTTTATAACAACCTGGGCAATATCGACCCGATTTTCCATACCTTCGGCTCCTTCCCGCGTCAGTGGATCCGCGGCGAAGACGGCAAACTGACCTATGGTACCGTAACTGAGGAAACCAAGAACGCCCTGGCCTATGTGGCCCAGCTGTATAAGGAAGGCGTTCTGGATCCGGAATTCGTCGTCCGCACCGGTGACGACTTCAATGCTCTGCTGCTCTCCGGACGCTGCGGCATCTTCTTCGGCCCCTGGTGGATGCCTGACTGGCCGCTGCCTTCCGCAAAGGTGAACAACCCCGACTGCGACTGGGTACCTGTCCTCGCACCGCTGTCTGATGACGGCAACTTCTATGCCTACAAGCAGGATGAGAGCACAACCTGGGCCGTGGTCCGCAAGGGCTATGAGCATCCGGAAGCCCCGTTCAAGGTCCTGAACCAGACCTATATCGGCATGCGCGGGTTTGATCCCAGCGTCAGGGAATTCTATCCGGACCGCAATGTACTGTGGACCGTCTATCCGCTGCCGATCCTTCTGAACTATGACGACGAGAATGTACAGGCAGCCAAGCTCATCCAGGCAGCTCTGGATACACGCAATCCGGAAGGCCTGGATCCGCAGAACACCAACTTCTATGAGAGCTCCGTAAAATGGCTGGATGACGGCGATATTGATTCCTGGCACACCTACACGTCCCGTGTCACAGCCTCCATGCTGGCCGGTTCGGAGAACGTGAAGTTCGTGGACAATGTCTATCCTGCAAGAACGGACACCATGGACCTGAAACTGACTCAGCTGGAAAAGATTGAGGATGAAACCATTCTCAAGATTATCATGAACGAGATGCCGGTCGACGAATTCGACAGCTTTGTGACCAACTGGTACGCTCAGGGCGGCCAGGAGATCACGGACGAAGTGAACGAGATGTACGGCAACTGATCACGGTCTGACCAACTGAGCGTCCGGGGCGTATATCGCCCCGGACGCTTTCAGAAACAAGCAGAGTACGGAAGGAGACATGGCGGATGAGAAACAGAAAAGCGATTGCAGCATATCATCTTATGCTCATTCCCGGGTTTGTGCTGCTGATCCTGTTCAGCATCATTCCCATGAGCGGCATCGTGATCGCCTTTGAGAAGTTTGTTCCGGCCAAGGGCATATGGGGATCCAAGTGGATCGGAATGAAAAACTTTGAGTACATGTTCTCCCTGCCGGACAGCCGGAGTATCTTCACCAATACCCTGGTCATCGCGGTCTCAAAGATTCTCTGTCAGCTGATCGTTCCGGTCTTTGTCGCCCTCATGCTCGGGGAGATCCGCTCGGTATGGTTCAAGCGCACGGTCCAGACCGTCATTTACCTGCCGCATTTTCTGTCCTGGGTCGTGCTGGGCGGGATCATCACAAACATGTGCTCCCTGGACGGGATCGTGAACCGGATGGTCATGGTATTCGGCGGACAGCCGATCATGTTCCTTGCCAGCAATGCCTGGTTCCGAAAGGTCATCATACTGACCGATACATGGAAGGAATTCGGGTTCGGCACGGTCATTTATATGGCAGCCATGACAGGCATTGATGAAACCCTGTATGAGAGCGCACAGATCGACGGTGCCACACGAATGCAGAGAATCTGGTACATCACTCTGCCGGGTATTCTGTCCACCATTGTTCTGATGGCCACCCTGTCCCTGGGCAATGTACTCAATGCCGGGTTTGAACAGATCCTGACACTCTACAATCCTCTGGTCTATCAGACAGGAGACATTCTGGATACCTATGTGTACCGCATGGGCATTGAGAACGCACAGTACGGACTGGCCACGGCAGTCGGTCTGCTCAAGAGCGTGCTCTCCATGATCCTGATTATCCTGTCCTATTACATGGCAGGCCGCTTTGCCAACTACAGTATCTTCTAGGAGGGATCATCATGACACATCATCGTTCAAGATTTCTCACCGCCCTCCGGATGAACTGGTGGATCGCTCTGATCCTGCTCCTGCTTGCGTTTTCCTGCCTGTTGCCGATCCTGAATACCGTCGCCATTTCCCTGTCCAATCAGGCATACGCAGCCACCGGCCGGGTCGGACTCATTCCGGTGGAGTTCACGCTTTCCTCCTATGAAAAGCTGATGGCCGAGGCCACATTCGGGCGTGCATTCCTGATCTCCGTGCTCAGGGTGCTCCTGGGTGTGGCCCTGGGCATGCTCACCACCATCCTGACCGCGTATCCGCTGTCCAAGTCCACACGCGCATTCCCGCTGCGCAATGCATACATGTGGTTCCTGGTCTTTACCATGATCTTCAATGCGGGGACCATTCCCTGGTACATGCAGATCCGCAATCTCGGCCTGCTGAACACACTCTGGGCGCTTGTGCTCCCCTGCGCCGTATCCTCCTACAACATCATCCTGATGATGAACTTCTTCCGCGGAATCCCCAGGGAGATCGAGGAAGCAGCCATCATGGACGGTGCCGGAGCATGGCGCGTGCTCCTTCAGGTCTACCTGCCGCTGTCCCTGCCCTCGCTTGCAACCATTGCACTGTTCATTCTCGTCCAGCACTGGAATAATTTCTATGACGGGCTGATCCTGATGAACAAACCCTCCAATTATCCACTGCAGACCTATATCTATCAGCTGACCGTCCGCATTGACCCCTCCACCATCTCAGACGCCGAAACACTGCGTGAAGCACTCAAAGTCTCAGGGCTCACACTGAATGCTTCCAAACTGGTTGTCTCCATGGTCCCGGTCATGGTTGTCTATCCGTTCCTGCAGCGCTACTTTGTCAAAGGCTTGACGCTCGGTGCCGTAAAGGGCTAGAATTCAGGTATATGGAAAACTGAATCAACTCGAAGAAGGAACCTTGTGTATGTTCAAAGCATTGATCGTGGACGATGAGGGAATCGAACGGCGCGGACTGTCCATGCTCATCCGCCGGCTGGACCTTCCTTTTGAGACGAAGGATGCGCCGAACGGTGCGGACGCGCTGAGCCTGCTGCAGCAGGAGCATTTTGACGTGCTGCTGACTGATATCCGTATGCCTTTCATGGACGGCATTCAGCTGGCGCATGAGGCAAGACAGCTGTTTCCGGACCTGTATATCATTATCTTTTCCGCCTATGCGGATTTCCGCAAGGCACAGCAGGCCATGAAGGAAAACGTCGGCCGGTACCTGCTCAAACCCGTGGATGTCATGGAGTTCAGTCAGGTCATGCGCGATGCTGAGGACCGGATCCGCAAGGGCCGTGCCGAAGCCGACCGGCTGACCATGCTTGAGCAGGAGATCCTCGCCTACCGGCGCCGGGACCCGGGTGCAGTCCCGGTCCATCATGCCGGGCCCGCTCCCCTGCCGGAGGATGCCCGGACCATGGCACCGGCTGTGGAAGCCGTGCTGGAAATCATCCGGAAGGAATACGGTACGCCACTGGGACTCAATGATGTCGCGGAGCGTGTCTACCTGAACCCGTCCTACCTCAGCACACTGTTCCGGCGTGAGGTCGGCAAGAGTTTTGTCCGCTATCTCAATGATTACCGTCTGGAACGCGCAGCTGAAGCACTCCTTGCAGACAACCGTCCCGTCGGGGAGATCCGCAAAGCCGTCGGTTTTTCCGGCGACTCCTATTTCATTGCACTGTTCCGCGAGCGCTATGGCTGCACGCCGCAGCAGTACCGCGCAATGCCGGGGCACCGGGAGGTGGATATGCCGTGAAGACATATCCGGGTCCCCTGTTCCGGTTTCTTGGCGGTATGAAGCTGCACAGGAAGCTCCGTGCCGTGTTCATACTCGCAACCCTGATCCCGGTACTGTTCCTCAACGCCTATGCCTACCTGTATATGCGCAGCTCACTTTTCCGCCAGGCTGAGGAAGGGATTGCCTACGGCCTGCGCCAGCTGCAGATCACAGCCGATGACAAGATCCGCCGGTATACCCAGGTCCTGCAGTATGCCATGTATGACCAGCAGGCCGTGAATTTTTTCGGGAATGCTGACCTGACCTATTATGAAGTCTACAGCAATCTCCAGGATGTCTACCTGCCCATGCTGGTCACCATCCGCGAAATGAACCCGGAAATCACGCATATCGGCGTATACACAGACAACCCGGCCCTGCGCAAACGCGAGGACAAGATCCGCCTCCTCTCCGAAATCCGTCAGAATACCCAGGTGTGCACTGCACTGCGCAGCCGCAACGTGGAATGGAGTGTGGAGGATGATCAGTTGACCGGCATGGGCATGATGATGCGCCTGAACCGGCATTCACCGGAGAACCTGGTTTACCTGCAGGTCCCGGCTGATGTTCTTCTGGACTATGATCCAGGCGGCATGCAATGCTGGAACCTGGCTATCACGGGCGGAGATCAGACCCTGTTTTCCCTCAGCGCCGGCGGACTTGAAACACCGGAAGCCGGTGCGGAAACCGGCATACGTACTGCAGACGGCCGGCGTCTGTTTGTCGTCCGTCAGCCCATGCAAGAACTGCCCTGGAGCCTGCAGCTCGTCTTCCCGTATGACCAGCTGCATATTGACACACGTCCGCTGGTCCTCATGAGTGTCCTTGTCTTCCTGGTCTGCCTGCTGGTCATGACCATCATGTCCTGGATCGTGACCCG
>ONWQ01000024.1 GCA_900321565.1 uncultured Eubacteriales bacterium | reverse complement strand
GGTCTTGAAACCGGCACCGATGTCCCGGAATGCGTTCACTGTCTGAATCGTACTTCCCTTGACCATGCCAAGCATTTCCAGTTCCTTGCCCTGGATTCCGTCCGTGGTTACAATCAGCATGAATGGATGCTCCTTTCCGTTATGACCGCTGCATTTCCGCAGGCGGTCTGTGTTTTTTGCGGATGCGTGCACAGAAACCCCGGCGCATGCTGAGACTGCCATCAGGTATCGGATGCTGTCTGTGACAGGCGGGTGCAGTCACGTTACGCCATGCTGCAGATTGTATTCAGATTTCAGAGTATTATCCGCACCGCTATGAACGGCTCTGAGTATACAGTCCCGAGCTCTTTCAGTCAATGGGCACTGACGCGGCAGGAAACACCTGTGCGGGCATGGAAGAATACGGGTGGCATGTCGGACCGGAGCCCCTGAAACGGCTGCAGACTGTACCGGCGGATTCAGGATCGGGAAGCAGGAAATCTGGCCTCCGCCGGGAAAAGAACAGGACAAAGCACGTGCCATGCGATGATACCGGAAAGGAGGAAGCAGCGCATGATCATCAATACAGGACAGCGCACGGATATTCCTGCGTTCTATTCCAGCTGGTTTGTGAACCGGCTCCGTGCCGGGTTTGTCCTTGTGCGTAACCCGTACAATCCGCAGAGCGTCACGCGGTATCGTCTGTCACCGGATGTTGTGGACGTGATCGGTTTCTGTACCAAGAACCCGGCACCTATGCTGCCCTATATGCCGCTGCTTAAGCCGTACCATCAGTTCTGGTATGTGACCATTACCCCCTATGGCAGGGAGATTGAGCCGTATGCGCCATCCAAGAAAGCCGTTCTGGAAAGCTTCAGACGTCTGTCCGGGATGGTGGGAGCGGACTGCATCGGCTGGCGCTATGATCCGATCCTGCTCAGCGATGCATACCCGGCTGAGCGGCATCTGAAGGCGTTTGAGTATATGGCCGGGGCACTTTGCGGGTATACACATACGGTGGTGATCAGCTTCATTGATCTGTATGAAAAGACCCGGCAGAATTTTCCCGAAGTGCAGCCGGTTTCCCGTAAGGACCGGCTGACCCTGGGTGAGGCACTGGTCCGGATTGCCGGAAAGTATGGCATGACAGTCCGGCCGTGCGCGGAAGGGGATGAGCTGGCTGCGTTCGGTGCCGACTGCAGCGGCTGTATGACGGTTGCCATGTATGAACAGGCCATTGGTCAGCATCTGAAGGTTCCCGCATACGCGCCGGCACGCAGGCAGTGCGCCTGCTACCTGGGCGGGGATATCGGAGCATATAACAGCTGCGGGCATCTTTGCCGCTACTGCTATGCGAACGGGGATCCTGCAACCGTCCGGAAAGTCATGGCACAGCATGACCCGGAATCCCCGCTGCTCATCGGACATCTGATGCCGGGAGACCAGGTGCATGAAGCCGTGCAGGAAAGCTGGCTGGACCCGCAGCTGATGCTGGACATGCCCTGAAGCGTAAGAAAAGCCTGCTGCATGGGGCAGCAGGCATACAGACACATCAGAACGGACTGGCCGGGCACGTGCCGGCGCTTATGCGGTGCGCATATCCCGGAGACGATGGATCTCCCGGAGCACAAGCTTGATATCGATGGGCTTGGCGATATGCCCGTTCATGCCGGCGGCAAGGCACTCCGCGACATTCTCAGAGAATGCATCCGCTGTCATGGCCAGGATGGGCAGGGAAGAAGCCCACGGGTCTGGCAGGCTGCGGATGGCCCGCGTCGCATCCAGACCGTTCATTTCCGGCATCTGGATGTCCATGAAGATCAGGTCATACTGTCCCGGGGTCGCGTTTTTCATCTTTTCCACACAGATGCGCCCGTTCTCGGCATGGTCGCATTTCACGCCATACATTTCCATGAGCGCCTGAATGATCTCCCAGTTGATTTCGTTATCTTCCGCAACCAGGATATGCATTCCGGCCAGATCTGAATGCTCATCTTCCTGGATGACCACATGCTTCTCGACCCCCAGCAGCTGACTGATCTTTTCATAGAGTGTGGAGCGGAACAGCGGCTTGCTGACAAACCCGTTGGCACCGGCTTTGCGTGCTTCCTCCTCTATATCGGACCAGTCGTATGCGGAGATGAGCAGGATCGGGACATCATGACCGATCTCCCGGCGGATATCCCGGGACAGACTGATCCCGTCGCGCGCAGGCATTCTCCAGTCCAGGATCACGACGCCATAGTCTTTCCCGGATGCATGGCGTGCACGCATCATGTCCATGGCAAGCTCAGCCGAGTCTGCCACATCCGTGGACGCACCTAGAGAATTCAACGCATCCCTGGCGGTTTCCAGAAGCACTTCGTCATCATCCACGACCAGGATATCCACCGGTTCCAGATGCATATCCTCCAGCTGCCTGTCGGCGATGGGTACATCAAGTGTAACGGTAAACTTCGTTCCTTTGCCCGGTGCACTCTCACAGTCAATGGTCCCGTTCATGAGCGTGACCATCTGATGGGTAATGGCGAGTCCGAGACCGGTGCCCTGGATGGTATTCACCCGGCTGTCGGTCTGACGCGAGAAGGGCTGGTACATTTTTTTCATGAACTCCTCGGTCATCCCGATTCCGGTATCCTCCACGATATACGTCAGCCGGACAGTGCCTTCTGTTCCGCTGTCATGTTCCGACAGATCCACGCGTACGCGGCCGCCGGGCTCGGTGTACTTGATGGCATTGGAAAGGATGTTGATAAAGATCTGGTTCAGGCGCAGCTGATCCGCGTACAGGTATTCCCGCTCCATACGGTTGACATGGAAGGAGAAGTCGATGTTCTTTTCCCGGACCATGGGCTGGGACAGGTTCACCAGGTTCGCAGTGGTTTCCACAATGGAGAAGGAGGACGGGCTCAGTGTCAGTTTTCCGCTCTCTACCTTGGAGATATCCAGAATGTCATTGATGAGCGTCAGAAGATGATTGCTGGCCAGGTTGATCTTGCGCAGGTTTTCACGGACGGACTCGGGATCACCGAGGTTCTTTTCCGTCAGTGTGGTCAGACCGATAATGGCATTCATGGGTGTGCGTATGTCATGGGACATGGTGGACAGGAAGTCGGTTTTTGCCCGGCTGGCCTGTTCTGCTTCCGCCTGTGCCTGTTCTGCCTTCGCCTGCGCCTGCTCTGCTGCGCTGCGGGCATTCCGGGCTTCCTCCGCTGTGCTCTGCAGTTTCTGATTGATACGCAGCATATAGATGCCGTCAAAGGCAAACATGAGCAGTAGCGCGGCGGAAATCATGCCGATGAGCAGCCAGTCCGTGCGCTGCCGGGCAATGTCCGCAACAGGCAGGTACCCCAGCAGTGCCCAGCCGTCTGTGGATCGTACAGGCGCATAGGCAATGAGGCAGGACTGATGCTGAGCGTCCTGCATGGTGATGGAACCGTTCTTTTCCATGGCCTGCAGAGGCAGCATTTCGCCGGGGTTACAGGACCGGAAGAATTCCATGAAATTGGAATCCTCGAATGAGTGGCTCCGGATAATATAATCGCCCTGTGCATCGATCATGGAGAACTCGGCATTCTGGTATCCTTCCTGCGGGAACACCCATTTGTCCTCCAGCTCGGCAACGGGTACCACACGGATCAGGAAACCCGGCCGGTGCAGGCCGCTGTCCGGATCCCGGAAGGAAAGTGCATTATAGAACCCGATACACTCCATGCCGTTCATGGGGTTGATGTAGGAACGCGTGATGTGTGCACTCTGGCCGGGCCGGACATCTCCGGGATCGGCAGTGAACAGGTCCAGGCCATGGTAGGAAACGGCATAGTCTGATTCGGTGCCTGCCTTCGGGCGTGTGGAAAGTCCGCTCATGTCCGGCGTGTCCGCATAGATCAGGTGCGCGGAGGTCCCTGTGCTGACATGTGTATGCCGGATGAACTCAGTTGCTTCCTCCAGTGTCAGGTCGGCGGAAAGAATATGCATGGCCCAGACGTCGCAGACGTGCTGTTCGCCGTCGAGATAGTTTTCCGTGACCTTTTCCATGGCAACCGTCATGCTGTGAAAACTGCTCACATTTTCCTGATAGACGCGGTGGTTGCCGTCATCCAAATAGAAATGAACAAATACAAGAATGGAAACCATGATCAGAACATTGACCAGTATGATTCCGCTCTTTTTCATGGAATGTTTCCTCCGGATGCTGTAACAGGCGGCACAAGGAAGCCGTGGCCTGGGGTATTGGTTTTCAACGCTCATGCGGTCAGGAGCGGGCCGCACGATGGGTTTTCTTTCTATTATTTTACTTCAAGAAACATATGTTCGCAACCACCCGGCGCATGCAAAGAACCCGGCCGGAGAGCCCGGCCGGGTCATGGTGTACGTCTCAGAGTGTGAGCGACTGCTCTGCCTGAGCGGAGGCATCCTCAGTGGATACCACCGGCACATCCGGGTAGTCTGTGGTGACCGGCATGGGCAGGGTCTGCATGTACTGGTGCATGGCTTCGGCAACACGCTTGCCGTTGGCCACGGCTTCGACCACGGTACGGGCGCCGCTGGTGGCGTCCCCGGCTGCGAACACGCCGGGACGGCTGGTATGCCCGTCC
>ONWQ01000482.1 GCA_900321565.1 uncultured Eubacteriales bacterium | reverse complement strand
GCCGCAGGGCATCGCGAAAGCTCAGTGGGTGATTTCCTCACGCATGCGCATGAGGTAGGCGTCCCGGGTAAGCTGGTAGGGTTCCAGGATCTGAAGCACGGTATCCGCCGGGAGGGATTCCGGGATGGCACGGCTTCCGAAGCAGGCAAGCGTGAGATCGACGGACTCCGGGATCCCACCGGGCAGCCAGGAAGCGGCGACCGCTGCAAAACGGAGCATGGTATCGGTCAGCGGCGCCTGAAGGCTGGCGCACACAGGCGCGAGCAGTTGCTGGCAGGCGGGACGCAGGCCGACGGCAACCTCAGGCCGGAGGGAATCGGCTGCCACCGCGGGATGCACGGTGCGGCAGAAATCAGAATCGGAGGGAATATTTGCCAGACTCAGCACCGGCCAGGGATCGGCCTGGTATTCCGGTGAACGGAGTCTCGGGTCCGGTTTCTGGTCCGTGATCATGACACAGCATGCGTCCGGGCAGTCCGGGATGTCCTTGGTCAGGGACAGGAGGATTGCCGGTGTGGCATTGTCCTCGGGTGTGACAGTGACAGGCAGCGGGTTCTCCCGCGCTGTGAGCACGCCGATGCCGGAAGACCAGCCAAGGGCCGGGACAATATGCAGAAGCGCTGTACACAGTCCGGAAGGATCCGGTGTGATGACGGTCACGCGCGGACTGGCACCGAGAAGGAGCAGTGCAGTGGTGACACGGGCGGCATCGGCCTGGAACCCGGCCTGACTGCAGGCCTTGAGCACACGGGAAACGACCTCGTCCAGTCCGAGGCACTGGCCCGGGACCGGGGTGAGATGGATGCCTGTACGGGGCTGGGCCGGGCTGACCGTGCGCTGGAGCCTGCGCTGTTTGTCCGACAGGGTCTGGATATCATTCTGGAGCTGGCTGAGCCGGGAAGCTGCCTTGTTACACTGGACACGCAGGGTTTCCAGGCGCTGGGCCATGGCCCTGGGCGTGTGGAGCAGGAGCTGTTCCTGGACACTGCGCAGCTGTCTGCGGCTGGCCGCGATCTGCTGATTCAGACCGGCGAGTTCATTGCGTGCGGCCTGGAGCTGCTGGCCCATGGCTTCGCACAGGCTCTGCTGTGCGTTCGCGTTGCGCTGTGTGCTCTCACCGGACGGACAGAGGGCAAACGTATGGGTCTTGCCATTGGGGAGCATGCAGGAGACCAGTTCAGGGATCTCTGCAAGAGGGGCACCGGTCTCAGGACAGGTGCGGTCCACAGGCCCGTAGATGGCGTCCTGCGTGCGCAGGAAAAAACGCGGGGTTACGGAAACTGCCGCGGCCTGACTGATCTCGGAGAGTTCGGCGTCGAGCAGTTCAAAGAAAGGATCGTCCGCCAGAGGACGGAGAAGATCTGAATAGACGATATACTGGCAGCGGTTGCCGTTCCCGGGAACATAACTGCGGTTGGGACGGATCTTGGGGCTGCCGCCGCGCAGGGAGCTCAGGTCCAGGATACACCATTCGCCGAGACTGCGCAGACGATCACGGAAATCTGCACTCTCCGCACGGTCGGGGACCACACGCAGACAGCCGATATCCGGCCAGAGTCTGAGACAGTCGGGGCGGACATCCCCGGCGGAGGAGAGGATCGGGCGAACGCGATAATATGAAGTAAGAGTGTCATCTGTTTCCAAGTGCGCCAAGATGGAATCCTGAGCGAATACCATGACAGAGACCTCCTTTATTGCAGAATTGGGGTTATGTCTGTTTCCTGTGTGCCAGGGCATGCGAGAGCCGGCAAAGGCCGAAGCTCAGTCCTGCAGCTACGCAAAGGAGCAGAAGAAAGATCATGAGACCCACGGGGAGTCCCCAGGTGGCGAACCCGTAGAAATCATGCCGGCCCGGGCCATGCTCGGTCCAGTGCACAATCAGGTTGATCACATAGCCGATGCCGTACAGAAGCAGCGGGAGAGCGGCCCAGAGTGTTTTCTTTTGCGGAATATCCGCACCGGCCCCGGTCAGGAAGAATGTGAGGAGGGCAAGGAGCGGCACGATCAGGTGCAGGTACAGACTGGAACCTGCATACATGCCGGCAAACCCGAACAGCGGACCGAGAAAGAAAATCACAACGAGGAACGTGATGAGCACGGACACAACACCGGCAAGCCGGAAGAGTGCCCAGAAACCAGCCCTGACATTGTCGTGCCGGCCAAGCCCGAGCATCCAGGACAGGCTGCCGAGAGCACAGAGCAGATTGGACTGGATGGTGAAGTACTTGAGGGCACCGAGCCCGGGGGCAGACAGTCTGCCGGTATCATGGTCATACCCGAAAGTCATTCTTGCCCAGAAGAAGATGACCAGAATAAAGATGGTCAGGTGCAGGCCGTAGAACAGACATTTCTTTTTCATCACAGAACCTCTGAATGGAGATTGATTCTGAACAGACACGAAATGAATTTTATCACCTCATTGCATCCTGAGCAAGACAAAATTGTTGCAGGGACCCTTTTTTTGAGAATGAGAAACACAAAGGGAACACGGGAAAAAACGCATACTGAAATAAAGCGGGGGTTCCTGTGAAAAGACACGGCAGCATGCCATGAAAAAAGGGCTGTGACGCATCACAGCCCCGTGAACTTACCGGGCGGCTTTCCGCTTGGCGGCTGCATTGCGCAGGGCCAGCAGGACCATCATCAGGATGGTACCGATATAGGGGAAGGTTGCCGTGAGGGTGGGATCCACGACGCCCTGCATTCTCTGGCCTGCGGCATCAATGAACCCGAACAGGAGTGTGGCCAGGAAGACCAGCGGGGGATTGCTGCGGCCGAAAATGACACAGGCGACAGCGACATAGCCGCGGCTGGCTGACATGTTCTCCGTAAAGGTGGAAAGGTAGCCGAGGGAGAGGTAGGCGCCGCTCATGCCGCACAGGAGACCGCAGAGCAGGGAAGCAACATACTTCATCTTTTCCGGACTGCGGCCGACACTGCGCAATGACTCGGGATGCTCACCACTGGCATGCAGCCAGAAGCCCTGGGGTGTCTTATAGAGGAAGACCCACGCGATGAGTACGAGCAGCCAG
>ONWQ01000197.1 GCA_900321565.1 uncultured Eubacteriales bacterium | reverse complement strand
GGCGTTCCAGCTGTTTTTGCCGTATTGCCCGCTGCAGGCAATCGCCCTGGCGGCACACATAAGCGCCCCTGCCGGCTTTTCGTCCGGTAGGATCCATGCAGACTTCGCCGGTCGGAGTACGTACAACACGGATCAGTTCCTTCTTGGGCTTCATTTCACGGCAACCCACACACATGCGCATCGGAATCTTCTTCGGTTTCATCACTGTAACCGGCCCCCTTCCAATGCCTGGCGATTACAGCGTATCGTCGTCATCACCCGGGAAATCGTCAAACGGTTCATAGGTGAGCGGCTGATACGTCACATCCTGTGCATCTGAGAATTCCAGACTGTTTTCATCGATCATGTCTGTCATCTCTGCGGCCTGGCTTTCAGACTTGATGTCAATCTTCCAGCCGGTCAGTTTTGCTGCGAGGCGTGCATTCTGGCCTTCCTTGCCGATGGCCAGGCTCAGCTGATTGTCCGGCACCACGACACGGCACATTTTTCCCTGTTCCGCAATATACACACTCAGAACATGAGCCGGGTTCAGCGCATTGGCAATAAATTCAGCCGGGTCCTCGCTCCACTTGATAATATCGATTTTCTCGCCCTTGAGTTCGTTTACGACACGGTCCACACGTCCGCCGCGCTGGCCGACACATGCACCCACCGGGTCGATCATCGGGTCTGCCGAATGCACAGCCATCTTGGTACGGCTTCCGGCTTCCCTGGAAAGAGACTTGATGGTCACAACGCCGCCGGCAATCTCGGGGACTTCCATTTCAAACAGACGCTTGACCAGGTTCGGATGAATCCGGGATACCTTCACCTGCGGGCCATGCACAGTCATGGAATTGGCACGCTGCACTTCCAGTACGTAAACCTTCAGATGATCTCCCTCGTGGATTTCCTCACCGGGAATCATCTGCTCATTCTCAAGGAAACCAATGGTATGACCCAGTTCCACAACTGCGCCCTTGGTATCCATGCGCTGTACGACTGCAGTCAGAATCTCGTCCGTCTTTTCAGCGTACTCTTCGTAAATCTTCCCACGCTCGGCTTCGCGGATTCTCTGCATGATCACCTGCTTGGCCGTCAGTGCTGCCACCCGCAGGAAACCCCGCGGCGTGACATCCACTTCCACAATATCATCCAGTGCCGCACTGGGACGGATCCGTTTCGCTGCATCCAGCTGAATCTGGCTTGAGGGATTCTCCACTTCTTCCACAACAAGCATACGGGCGAACACCTGAATTGCACCACTGTTGCGGTCCATTCGCACAACCACATTGGAAGGCTCAACCTCACCACGCGGAAGATTCTTCCGGTAAGCTGCCTTGATCGCTTCCTCAATGGTCGCATACAGCATTTCCACACTGATATCTTTTTCCTTAGCCAGTGCTTCCACGGCCTCGATAACTTCAGACCTCATCGTTTTCTTCGCCCTCCGTCCATTCTTGCTCACTGTCTGTCAGATCGACTTCCTCGACCCCTGTCATATCTACCTGCGGACGAATCATTGCACAGGATTTTCTTGTAAAGCTGCGTTCACCGTCCGGCGTCTCAATCGTGACATCGTCCCGGGTATAGCCCCTGAGTACGCCGCTCCATTCCTTTCTGCCATCCTGTGCACCAAACAGCTTGATTTCCACATCCATGCCCAGCGCGCGTTCAAAATCGCGGTCCGTTTTCAGGGGCCGGTCAATCCCGGGCGATGAGACTTCCAGAAAATCATAGTCGTAGTCTTCCACCAGAGGCTGGATTGCACGATGATACTGTTCGCAGTGATCAAGATCCATGCCTTCCTCACGGTCAATGTAAATCCTGAGGTACTTTCCCGTCGTTTCCCTGTCCAGGCATACATCCACAAGTTCAAAACCAAACCTGTCCGCAACCTGCTGGCACTTAGGCCTTACCATCGCTGTAAGCTCCGCTTTCGGCATGTCATCACCCTGCTTTCTGACTTTTCAGGCAGTTAAAAAGAGTGGCATACCACGACCCTTTTCAATTCCCAAAAGCGTACAGTATCCCCGCTGGAAGAGAATCTGTCCGTTCGGGAAGGCCGTGTCCACTCTTTTACCGTTAAGCCCTTCTTTCGTCTTGTCGGCACGAAGTCCGTGCCATCATCCATACAGCTTACGCTGATTCGTGTTCAAACATGCGGAGTATAACATACATTTCGGGTGTGCACAAGCGTTTTTTTCCGTGTTTCCAAGTTTTTCTGCGCGTTCCGGGCGCTCCGGACCTTGTTTCCGGTTCCATGGCACGCATGTTACATACCCATGTATTCCCGGATTTCCTGCATCCTCTGACTTTGCGTGACACCGAAAGGGCAGCGCCTGTCACAGTGGCCACAACCAGTGCAGTCTTCTGCATGCCTTTCCAGTTTTGCATAATGCGCTCTGGCCAGATCATCCCCATACCTTGCCAGGTCATAGTACTTGTTGATCAGTCCGATATCCAGGCCAGCGGGACAGGGTTTACAGTGGTTACAGTACACGCATGTGCCGGCTGCTTCCTGAGGCATGCTTTCTCCGAGCCAGCCATAGTCTTTTTCCGCATCCGGGATCGTATCATAACGCAGCAATGTCCGGACTTCATCCTCGGTCTGAGCACCGGCAAGGATGGTCAGCACGCCCGGTTTATCCAGCGCATAGCGAATACACTGCCATGGGGACAGCGCCCTGCGGAAAGGTGACTGGTCCGCCCGAAGCAGCTGCCCGCCTGAAAACGGTTTCATGACAGAAATCCCGATCCCGTCCTTTTCGCACCTGCGATAGATCGCCTGCCGCTCCGCCGTGCTCCCGTTTGCATACTCGCCCTGTCCGCAATCATACGCCGGGTTGACCGAAAACATGAGCATATCCACAGGGACCTCATCCAGAATCGCACGGATGACTGAGGGAGTATGCGATGACAGACCCAGATGCCTGACTACACCCTCTTCATGAAGTCTGAGCAGATACCGGTAGATCCCTTTTTCCCTGTATGTGTTCCAGTCTTTTTCTTCATCCTGACAGTGAATGAATCCGTAATCAATATAATCCGTCCGCAGTGTTTCAAGCTGCCATTCCACAGACCGTCTGACAGTATCCGGATCAAGTGACCATCCATAGGTGCCTGAAGAATAGTCGGCCCCAAAATGAATCTGATAGAAAACCTGCCTGCGGACATCATGCAGTGCTTCGCCCCATATGGAGAAAGCCCGGCCGTTCCCTGCTGCAAGATCAAAATAGTTAATGCCGCCTTCATAGGCTTCACGCAGAATCCGGGTCCCACGCTCCATGCCGGCATCCGACAGGTAAGCAGACCCGATCCCGATCACACTGATACGGTCTCCCGTTCTCCGGTTGATCCGATACTCCATCATGCTCTTCCTTTCATGTCCGGGTTACCTGGAAAAGGCCGGCGCACCAGCACCGGCCTATCATGTATTCACTCAGTCCAGAAGCTTTTCTGCGTCCGCACGAAGGACTTCATTCAGTTCCTTGGCTGCCGCTTCATCCTTGGCATTCGTATTGATGTACAGCTTGATCTTGGGTTCTGTACCGGAAGGACGGATGCAGACCCAGTTGCCCTGTTCCAGTTCGTAATACAGCACATCCGACTTCGGAAGCCCGGTCGGTTCAGCCACACCGTCTGCAGTGCGTGTTCCGGCCAGGTAATCGCGGACTGCCGTCACTTTCAGACCGGCAAGGCTTTCCGGCGGGCAGGCTCGGAGCTGCTTCATGATCTCTTTCATCCGGGTCAGTCCATCCATGCCGGGCAGTGTCTTGGATACGACTTTTTCTACATAATAGCCGTACTTTTTGAAGATCTCCTGCATCCGGTCATACAGTGTAACACCGTCTGCTTCACAGGCACACGCGGCTTCGGAGATCAGCAGGGATGCGTTTACGCCATCCTTGTCACGTACAAATGTAGAAGACAGGAATCCATAGCTTTCCTCAAACCCGAACAGGAAGGTATAGCTGCCTTCGTCCTGGAACTGCTGAATCTTTTCACCGATGAACTTGAACCCGGTCAGCGTCTCGAACATTTTCACGCCATAATTCTCGCAGATGCGGTTTGCCAGGGACGTGGATACGATCGATTTCACAGCAGCGCCATTCTGCGGCAGTGTGCCCAGCTTTTTCTTGGCCGAAAGGATGTACTCCAGGAGCACACAGCCGATCTGGTTGCCTGTCAGCAGATGGAAAACACCGTCATGCCCACGCACTGCCACACCCAGACGGTCACAGTCAGGGTCTGTGGCAAAGATGACATTGGCACCGACTTCGTCTGCCAGTTTCTCAGCCAGGACAAACGCAGTGGGATCCTCTGGGTTCGGTACCTTCAGTGTGGAGAAGTTCGGGTCAGGAAGCTCCTGCTCCTTCACAACCGCCACATTGGTGATCCCGATCTCGCGGAGCATACGGCGAACCGGCACATTTCCGGAGCCATGCAGTGGTGTATAAACAATGGACAGCTTGCTGCCTTCACGGTCCAGGAGCTCAGGCTGTACACGCAGTGTCTTGATGTCTTCCATATAATCATTGTCAACTTCCTTGTCGCCAATGATATGGAGCAGACCCTTGTCCAGAGCTTCCTTTTCATCCATGGGAACAGCTTCCGAATAGCTGAGCTTCTGGATATAATTGGTCACAGCATCCGCAGCTTCCGGACCCAGCTGGGCACCGTCGTCACCATATACCTTATATCCATTATACTGTGGCGGGTTATGGCTTGCCGTTACCACAACACCTGCAGCCGTATTCAGGTGACGAACCGCATAGGACAGGATCGGAACAGGACGCAGTGCATCAAACAGATAAGCCGGAATCCCTGCGGCGCACAGGACCAGAGCTGTATCCTTGGCAAACTCGGCAGAATATCTGCGGCTGTCATAGGCAATGGCAACACCACGGCTGGCATTTGCCGGATCCTGAAGCAGATACTGAGCCAGGCCCTTGGTTGCCCTGCGCACATTATACTTGTTCATACGGTTTGTGCCGGCGCCAAGAACGCCACGCATGCCTGCCGTGCCAAACGAAAGGCCTGTATAAAAACGGTCCTGAATTTCCGCTTCATTCCCGCGAATGGACTCCAGATCCGTTCTTGTCTCTTCATCCGAAGCAAACACTTCCAGCCATTGTTCATACAGTTTGTTTACATCTACCATGGTTTTTCTCCTTTCGACTGCATCCTGTACTAGGGTATCCATTGTATGTTCACGGTTCATTACTGAACACATCCGTGACACTTTCCATATATTTTTCCTGAGCCGCATGGACACAGCTGCCGGAATCGGATGGTCACCGGCATCTGCATGCGTTCCGTCTCCCTTGGCACGAGACGAACCCGCGCTTTCCCGGAAACAACTTCTTTTTCACTCCATCCTCGATACTTCCACCTGGGCAGGGCTTCCCCGAGTCTTTTCAGGCTGGTTTTCAGAGCCCGGACCGATTCCTGTGGCCGACCCTGCTGCTGAGCCAGGCGGACAATCTGCCGGACAGTGTCCGTGGTATCCACGTCCGCTGACACTTCATATGTGAACCGCTGCAGCAGGCGTATGGTCATCCGTGCTATGGGATACGAGTCCTGCATTTCCATGTATTCGGCTACCTTCAGCATGAACTTTCTGCCCCGGACAATATGCCCGAAGAGGCTCTTCCAGTCAAACAGATCAGGCAGGAGCAGTTCACATACCGGCGCATAGGCGCGCTGGCCGAGGACAAGCCCGCTCAGACTGCGGTACTGCGCTTCCAGTTCTGAAAACGGCCTGTAGCAGAAACGCTTCCACATGACGCCCTGGCTGTTCCTCGCCCGTGCGCATGAGTCCGGAAACCGGTGATTTACAGGCAGAAACCAGAACTCGTTCTGTTCGTCCTTCATGAATGAGTCAGCTCCGGAACGGTACGCCATAAGCATACGCATGAACATGGTCGCCTGCTCCATGGCATCCGCATTCAAGTCGCCATCTTCCATACTGCTGCCAAGAATCAGTTCCAGATCCTGCATCTGAACCGCACCCGCTAGCTCCAGTGCGCCTTCCAGAATATAGTACATTCCGTCATCTTTCACCAGCTGACTGCTGCTCTGCGTGCGCACAGCGGGCAGAACTTCCCGGTACACCGTCCAGACCTCATCTTCCGGGCAATCCGGGTCTCTTGTGACTGATGCCAGGCCCATGGAGCTGAGATTCCAGAGCAACTTATACTGCTCATCATTCAGGTCCAGACTCCGGAACCCCGTTTTTTTCCTTGAAAGCAGAGTCCTGAGTTCCTGAACCTGAAGATCGCCCAGCATCTTCTGGAGCGTTTCCGGCGGTGTTTCCCGAATCATCTGCAGAACAGCTTCTGCTGTCATTGCATCAGGTTTACGAAATCCGTCCGGATAGCGAACCCTGATCCGGTACAGTGCCGGTTCTTTCATTGTCTCCAGCAGTTCACCGGCAGAGAGCATGCCCCTGGTTCTGTTATTCAAAGAGCTCAATCCCTTGCATGCTCCTTTCTGTCCGCTCCAATCGTCCGCTAACATTATGCATTTTCATATGCAGAAGTCAAGAAGTTACAGGACCTGACCGCCGGGCTGCATGGCTGCAAACATTCCCGTATTACCTGTTCAATTCCCGGGAATTATGGTAGAATAGCACGTTTCATCACCCTGGCAGCCGCTACAGCCTGCTGCCCAGAAAGGAATTCTATGCTGTTTGAGAATTTTCCGCTGCTTTCCCGGATTCAGGAAAACGTGCGAAAAAGCGGTTATACACACCCGACGCCCATCCAGGAAAAAGCTATCCCGCTGATCCTGGCTCATCATGACCTGCTGGCAACAGCACAGACCGGAACAGGTAAGACTGCCGCGTTTGCGCTGCCGATCCTGCACCATCTGGCTTCCGAACCTGCCGCACAGGCTTCAGCGCAGCCCCGGTGCCTGATCCTGACGCCTACCCGTGAGCTTGCACAGCAGATCTATGAGAATTTTCTTGCCTATGGTAATGGCCTGCAGCCACGAACTGCTGTAATCTACGGTGGTGTCAGTCAGGTGCCACAGATTGAGGCTCTGCACAGAGGCTGTGATATTCTCGTCGCTTGTCCCGGCAGACTGCAGGACCTGGCAGCACAGCACGAAGTCTCGCTTTCCCAGGTCCGGATCTTTGTGCTCGATGAAGCTGACCGCATGCTGGACATGGGATTCATCCATGATGTCCGGAAAATTGCAGGCATGCTTCCTGTCAAACGCCAGACTCTGCTCTTTTCTGCAACCATGCCCACCGAGGTGCAGCATCTCGCCCAGGACCTGCTTGATCATCCGCGGGAAGTCCATGTGGATCCCGTCTCTTCACCGGCAAGAGATGTGGACCAGTACATGTATTATGTTGACAAGGCCAATAAAAAGCATCTTCTGGCCTGGCTGCTCAGCCAGCCGGAAGTCGAGAATGCGCTGGTGTTCTGTCGGACCAAGCACGGCTGCGACCGGATTGTCCGCGATCTGAAGAAAAAAGACATTGCCGCCGTATCCATTCACGGCGATAAATCCCAGGGCGCACGCCAGAATGCACTGAATCAGTTCAAGACCGGACAGTGCCGTGTCATGATCGCAACGGATATCGCTGCCCGCGGGCTGGATATCGAAGGCCTGTCCCATGTCATCAACTATGACCTGCCCAATGAACCCGAGTCCTACATTCACCGGATCGGACGTACAGGCCGGGCAGGGCATACCGGGACAGCCATTACCATGTGCTGTATTGATGAAGTCAAGCAGCTCGGGCAGGTTGAAAAGCTGCTCGGTTTCCGGTTGCCCGAGCACCACAGTGACTGGCCGATGCAGATCACAACCCCAACAGAGAAAACGCAGGTTCTGCCACACAGTCGTGCAGCCATGCCGGTACAGGTAACACGTCAGGGCCTGCCTGTCCCCGGAAAGAACACACACGGCAGGTCCAGGAGCACTGTCACAATCAGCAGGAACGGGCATCCGGTCACCACACAACGTTCTGGTCTTGCACAGCCAGTCCGCCGGATCAACCGCCGGAAAGGCAGCGGTACCTGATGTCTTTCCCCGGAACCGTTACCGGCATTTACTCTGCTGTTTCCGGACAGTCAACAGGCGCAGAGGCTACACGCCTCTGCGCCTGTTTGTTTATGCTTCCAGAGTAACAGTGCCATCCCCCATGGGGGTCCAGCATGTTTCGTAAAACGCCTTCATGCCGTGAATCATGTAATCCAGGTCCCTGACGCCTGCGGTTTCAAAGCAGGAATGCATGGCCAGCTGAGCCAGTCCGATATCCAGTGTAGGAACAGATACGTGTGACGCGCTCAGATTTCCCAGTGTGGATCCGCCTCTCATGTCTGAGCGGTTGGCAAAATGCTGTACAGGAATCTGCTTCCTGTCGCAGACCTCCCGGAACAAGGCTTCAGAGACTG
This sequence comes from uncultured Eubacteriales bacterium, assembly GCA_900321565.1. GTDB lineage: Bacteria > Bacillota > Clostridia > Christensenellales > Aristaeellaceae > UBA2943. The sequence goes on along the minus strand of ONWQ01000197.1, from coordinate 1,631 downwards.
CATCCGTTGTGTATTTCTGATTGGCACTGTGCTTGATCACGATCCCCTCATTCACCCACACTGCATTCGCAGAATCTGCCAGTTCCGGATGATTCGGATGAACCGCGTGAGCATTGTCTGCCGATACCATAAAACTGCGGCCCAGAAGCACCGGCAGCTCGGACGCGTACCCGAAGGCAGCCGCTATCCTGTACAGTGTGTCTGACAGGAAGGTACTGTTGGCACCCTGTCTTGATGTGCTCCCCACCTCTTCATTGTCAAAAACAGCACATACCTGAACACGGTCTGTCGGCTGCGCCTGCACAAGTGCCCTGAGCGAAGCAAAGGCACACTCCAGATTATCGATTCTGGGTGCCGAGAACAGTGCCTGCTCGCTGCCCCAGACTGTACCAGGCATATGGTTGTACAGGAACAGGTCGTGCCCTGCGATCTCCTCTTCCCTGCAGCCGGCACATGCTGCGATTTCGCGCATCAGTGAACCTTTGGCCTGCATGCTGCCCCAGAGAGGAACCATATCCACATTGGCACGGTATGTATACCCCGTGTTGATCTCCCGGTTCATATGAATGGCAACATTGGGAATCAGTGCCATATCCCTTTTCAGGTCCACGAGCCGGCTCTCCAGCCGGTTGCCCTGGCGGACAATCACACGGCCGGCAACCGATAGCGGACGATCCAGCCAGGATGCCATGATCATGCCACCATAGCCTTCCGTGTCCAGTCGGATATACTTGCCCTGGACCTCTGTCTCTGCATGCTCCTTCAGCTTGAACATCGGAGAATCAGAATGGCTTGCAACCATCTGGAACCCCACAGGCTTCCCGACCGGTACTCTGAACGCGATCACGCTCGAGCCATTGCGTGTCACGAGATAGTTTTTTCCTTGCTCCAGCTGCCATGTCTCGTGTTCATCCAGACGGATAAATCCCTGGAGACAGTCTATGGCAGCATCCACAGCCTGAAAGCTGGTCGGTGCGTTTGCAATAAATTGCAGTAATTCCTGAACTGGGTCCATTGGTCTCTACTTCCTTTCCTGGCAGACTGCGCTCATTGTACCACTGTGACTGCCGGCTGAAAAGAGGAAACCCTGCAGTCCTGTTTTCTTCAGCCTGTATATTCCGGGCGAAAATACAGCCAAAAAACAATTTTTCTGCTTGACGAATACGGAGTATACTCTATAATGACCTTAATTTCATAAGCGAAACCTTGGATGTGGAAATCAAACCATGTACGTCATTCAGAGAGCCGGGTATGAAGCAAAGCTTCAGGCTGTGAGTCCGGTATGAACCGGCATGGCAAATGGACCACGGAGGGAAAGGCGAACGGCATGTCTGCATGCTCAGTATCCGGACCGTATGCCTGCGTAAAAGGCGGGGAATGTCATGTTGCATTCCTGCTAAGGATTGCCTGTGCTTTCTGCCGGGCAGTCGGTAAGGTGGCACCACAGAGCGAGCAGCCCTGTCCTTTCCAGGACAGGGCTTTTTGTGATCACAGAATCCGCCGGAGCTTCCGGCTTATACAGGAGGGCCAGGAATGGAAACTTCCATGCACAATTATTCGATACGACTGCCCGGCTGGAGCATTGGAGACCAGGTACTCAGCAATGTACCTGACTATGTTCTGCCCTATGG
>ONWQ01000074.1 GCA_900321565.1 uncultured Eubacteriales bacterium | reverse complement strand
CCAGTGCACGCCCTCTATGTCGGCGCACTGCCTCATGAGTTCCGGCAGCAGAGTATGTCTGCCCTGGTCTGTGCCGTAGCGTGTGGTGTCCTGTGCGACCAGCACGTGCTCGGTTACGCCCCGGGACGCGAGAGAACGCACTTCATTCACGATATCGGCGGCATTCCGGCTGCGGTAGTTGCCGCGGATGAGCGGAATGGCACAGAAGGTGCAGCGGTTGCTGCAGCCCTCGCCGATGCGTACATATGCGCTGTAGGAAGGCGTGGTCAGTATCCGGCGATGCTCATAAAACTGCCTGGGATCCTCGACGGAGGCCACCCGCTCACCGGTTTCAAGCGCACGCGCGATGGCTGCAGGGAGGCGGTCGTACTGATTGACGCCCAGAAGAACGTCAATCTCCGGCATATCGTCCATCAGAGCCTGTTCATAGCGCTGGGCCAGGCAACCCGTGACCACCAGAAGCCTGCAGTGTCCGGTCTGCTTGTACTGTGCCATCTCAAGGATTGTATCAATGGATTCTTCCTTTGCAGGCCCGATGAATCCGCAGGTATTGACCATGAGAATATCTGCCTGTGCGGGATCCGGTGTGAAGCTGCATCCATGATCCTGCAGCAGTCCCAGGGCAATCTCGGAATCCACACGATTCTTGTTGCACCCCAGAGAGACAAGTCCGATCTTTAATCCTTCCATGCTTCGCGCCCTTTCAGCAGGTAATACGGAAGAATTGTATCACGAATGTGGTCAAAATCATAGAAGGCATGTGCTTGCAGGGAGAGGAAAATCGGAATACAATAGCATGGATTCTATCATGGATGGAGGCAATGGCAATGTCGGAGAACGCGCCAAAAGGCCGCAGAAGAAAAGTGACAGGTACTGCATCCGGGCTACAGCACGGTGAGCAGGTTCATACATCGGGACCGGTAGGTACACAGGGTGCCCAGACAGGCAGACCCCAGTCCCCGCAGCAGGCCCGACCGGGGAATCAGGGATATGGCGGAACCCGTCCGCAACAGCGACCGACCGGGCAGACCCAGTCGTCCTATCCGTTCGGAAATGCTGCGCAGAGGCCTTCGGGCAATACGATGCAGCGGCCGTCCGGTACAACGTCTCAGCGTCCTGCCGGTGGCAGTACCCAGCGGCCATCAGGAACAGCGTCCCAGCGTCCCACGGGGAATACAGCACAGCGGCCGTCGGGTTCTGCATACCAGACCCAGCGCCCGTCCGCATCCAGACCGACAGGCAGTGGTTCCATGATCCCGCCTGTGGGCGGCTCCGGAGGAAACTCAAACAGAGGCGGTTCCAGAAGCGGCTGTCTCCTGCCGATCATTGCGGCTGTCGTTCTGCTTCTTGGCGGTGGCGGAATGCTTTCCAGCCTGTTTGGTGGCGGCTCGGACCAGAGTGTCAGCGGGCTGCTGAATCAGGGCATCCAGCAGTCTCAGACGCTGCCGGTGCAGAGCAGCACTTCTTCATCCCAGGGCTGGACAGACCAGACCACCAGTGTGCTCAGCGGCGCGGAAGATCCGATGTCCCTGCTTTCCTCCTACCTTTCCGGTTCTTCGTCTTCCCTGAGCAGTGTGCTCGGTGGCAGCTGGCTGTCCAACAGCAGCAATGCCGCGCTTTCCGGCTCGGGCGGGGTACACACGGACTCCACACGCCTGAACACCAGTGTGGCAGCGGGCAGCCGCGAGAAGTACACACAGCTTCTGGGCAACGGCCGGGATGTTGTGACCATTATGGTCTATATGTGCGGGACAGACCTGGAATCCCGCAGCGGTATGGCAACCCGGGATATTCAGGAAATGCTGAAGGCGTCCTTTGATGATCATGTGCAGCTGATTCTCTATACCGGTGGTTGCTCGAGATGGGCGAACAGCAGCATCTCCTCTTCCGTCAACCAGATCTGGCAGGTGAAGGACGGTCATTTCCAGAACCTGGTCAGGGATGACGGTTCGAAAGCCATGACCAATCCCTCCACGCTTTCTTCCTTTATACAGTATGGCAGGAAGAATTTCCCTGCCAACCGTTACATGCTGATCTTCTGGGACCATGGTTCCGGATCGGTTGCAGGATACGGGTATGATGAGAAGTATTCATCCGGCGGTTCCATGACGCTTGCAGGCATCTCCACTGCACTGAAAAACGGTGGTGTGCAGTTTGACGCGATCGGGTTTGATGCCTGTCTCATGGCTACCGTGGAGAATGCACTGATGCTTTCCGAGTATGCGGACTACATGATCGCTTCCGAAGAGACTGAGCCGGGTGTGGGCTGGTATTATACCAACTGGCTGTCAGCGCTTGGCCAGAATCCGTCCATGACAACCCTGGAGTTGGGCAAACAGATTGCCGATGACTTTGTGGCCGCATGCCAGCAGCAGGCAAGGGGACAGGATACAACCCTGTCGGTGGTGGACCTCGCAGAGGTCAGCCATACGGTTCCGGGCCCGCTGGCGGCATTCTCCAGGTCCGTGACTTCGCTGGTGAAGGAAAAGGAATACAAGACCGTTTCCGACGCACGGACGCTGAGCCGTGAGTTTGCGCCTTCATCCAAGGTGGACCAGGTCGATCTTGTGGACTTTGCGCTGAAAATGGAAAATCAGGAAGGCAAGGCACTGGCAGAGGCCGCCCGCAGCGCGGTCAAGTACAACCGTTCCGGGAGCATGACCAATGCCTACGGCCTGTCTGTCTTCTTCCCGTACCGGAAACTCTCCAATGTGGATAAGGCAGTGAACACCTATAAGCAGATCGGGATGGATGACAGCTTCTCCGAAGCCATCCGTGCCTTTGCAAGTGTTCAGGTATCCGGCCAGGCAGCGACCGGCGGATATACAAGCATGCCTTCCATCTTCTCGTCCGGCATGCCTTCTGTTTTCTCTTCCGGTACGTCATCCTCTTCATCCTCTTCCGGCAGCGGAGACCTGATTTCCGGACTCCTGTCTTCTTTCCTGGGCGGCGATATGTCTTCTATGTCCGGGCTGGGCGGAACCCTGGACTTCTTCAGCGGCCGTGTCCTGTCGGATGCGGAAACCATTGAGTATGTTCAGAATCATCAT
>ONWQ01000464.1 GCA_900321565.1 uncultured Eubacteriales bacterium | reverse complement strand
TAAGCAGGGTATTCCATCATTTACTTATCAGCAGACAGATCAGCAACTTATGCTATCTGTAATGTTAATGGGTATTATTGCTAAAGCTGTAATCACAACTGATGCCATCCCGGCTGCAAGTGATGCTATCCCAGCTGCAAGTATTGTTTCCGCATGCTATATCCGGATTGCAACCTGATGTCACTGATGTCAGGATCACATCATCCTTCAGATCTATGACCTCCATAATGGGTTTCTCGTATTTTTCTTTAGTCATTGTGAATACTCCTTTCAGTCTTCGTCTGTCTGGAAAGCGCAGTACTTCTTCTCAGAAAACGCTTCACCATTCGTTTTATCCCGCGTATCGTATGAATCGCCAGGCGCCGGAGCGGATACGCTGTGCACCAGCATTTCACATAGAGACGGTATTTTCTGTCCATGACGGAAATCCGCCTTCCCTTTCGGACAAATCCGGTCAGTACCCCGATGACTGCCTCCGGGTGCACGATTTCCTCCGTATAGGTGTTATCTCCGCGGAAGAGGTAATTATTCTCTCCAGCCTGTATAACCCGGTGCAGCACATAGTCTTTCCCACGCCGGTAGAGCGCTGCATCATGCCGTTTCAGTTTCCCTTTGACCGGTTCCAGGATCACCAGATCCCGATCCTGCCGCAGCATAGGCTCCATGCTTCTTCCCCTGGTCTTGTACACCAGCTTGCCGTCCCGCGCCAGCAGATCCTCGAATGTCATTCTTCCTCCAGCGCATGGATGTTTCGCAGGGTGGTCAGGATTTCCCGCACATCAGCTGCTATTTCTTCCTTTGGCGCGTCAAATCGTTCATACATGGCATCTATGATCTGCCCTTCCGTGGTTTCTTCCTTGAGAAGATTCACGATGAATGCTGCCGTTTTGTTGCTGCGCACGATGCCGGAAAAGGCTTCCGCGCCGACGGGTACCAGGAACTGGGTGTCGTCGATATCCTGTGTGATAAAATCCGATTTCAGTCTCATGGGCTGCTCACCTCCTTAACAGACCGGGATCTGCCCGTCTTCCTGTGCTCCAACTACCGGAGCGTTCATCATATGCGTCATATTGTGTTCATACTGCATCATGCGCTTCTCCCTGCAATGGGTATCCTGCACAGGACAAGAGGCAAAGGATGTGCAGTCCGGGAGGAACGGGCATTTTCGGCACATCGCCCGCGTTCTGTCCGTGCGGCAGAAATCATGTTTACTGACTTCGTCCGTCACACCGTCTGCCACGTTCCCAAACCGGCTTTCCGATGGACAGTGTTCACAGGGATAGAGGCTTCCGTCCGGTGCAATGACCACGCTTCCCATATCCGCCATGCAGTGATTGATCCGAATACCCGTACCTCTGCCGCTGTATTGGATATTGCCGAAACCGGCTTCCCGAATAAGAGGCTCGGCATCCATGACTCTTCTCCACATGACCAGATCATGATCTCCCATACGCACCGCATTAAGCGGAGCCAGATAGACATGCACCTTTTCCTTCTTTGGAATTGCCGCCGACAGATCTGAAAGGAATTTAGGAACACCGTCGAAATTGTCCTCATCCACATTGCAGCGGACGGAAACCGAAATGTTTCTCTCCGTCAGCAGGTTCGCCGCCTGCATAACAGTCTGATAGGTGTCACGGTATTTTATGAAACGCTTGCGGGCAATGTAGTCAGGCTCTGCGCCGTCCATGGAAATCTGGACGTTTGTCACCTTCCACAGACCTGCCATTTTATCGGCCACGGATTCTGTCAACAGGCTTCCGTTGGTAATCATTCCGGACGAATACTCCACACCATACTCCCGCAGCTGTTCACAGATGCTGTCAATGATCGTCTCTCCAAGCAGCGGCTCCCCGCCGAACCAGCCGATTTCGATTTTTCCTTCGGCCTTTGTCCGCAGAATATATTGTACCGTCTGCTCCACGATTTCCGTACTCATGGTGACCGGCTTCATGCCTTCCTCATAGCAGTACACACATCTGGCATTGCAGGTCAGCGTGGGCAGAATGGTGTAGCCCTTGATGCCCTTGAGTTTTTTCAGTGCCCGCAGCATTCGGGACAACCCCTCGTAAAAAGCGCACTCGTCCTTGCCCTCCGGCACCAGAAAGTATCCCTGCGTCAACGCTGTCAAGCCTTCGCTGGCTTCAATCTCACTCGTTGTAAAGCGTTCGCCTAAAGGCTGATCCAGTTCCCACATTTGCCGAGTCAGGGTGCTGTAAATGATATGTCTTCCCTCGTGGGCAAAAGGCAAGGTGAATTGAGACCGGACGTATTCTGTATCCAGACGAAGCTTCTGTGCCGGAAGGATCTTCATTAGTGTTCCGTCCGGCTTTGCCAGTTCCTTCATGTCTCGTTCACCCTCTTCCATGCGGTCAAAGCCGCGTCCAATTCCATATTGCAGTTCATTTGATAGAATGCTGCCATGTCCAACAGATTCGTTTCCAGTGCAAGGATACGAACGGCTGTTAATGCATCCTTTGAGGCGTAGCTCTGTCTGAGAAGCACCTGATAGGCATCAACCCTTGTCATCGGTTTCAGCCGGTTTTCCGCACTTTGGGAAAGCCAGAGAATTGCTTTCAGCGGTGCGGAAGCATTGCGGCTCAGATGATGCTTTCCGCCCCAGGGAGAGCCGTATACCATCGCTTTTCCATCCTGCACCTGGATCAGAGGCTTATCATCGTTGATCATCCACACCCGGTCGCCGAATGCTTCCCGCCAGAGCCGGGCGTGGGTACTTTTGCCCGTGCCGCTGGGAGCAGTGAAAATATACGCCTCACCATCCATACACAGCGCCGACCCGTGGAACAGAAGGGTGTCGTACTCCACCAGCTTTTCCGCGATCAGGGCATGGATGGCGTTGTTCTCCAGGAAGGAAGCAGCGTGCCGCTCCCTTTGGTTTCCCTCCGCGTCCGCGATCCGGTCAAGCCCCCGCTGTATCCGGGCAAGGTCGTCTTCCGTTGGCTCGATGGTAAACATCGGGTCTCTGTCGGTCAGATAATCCCGCAGGAATGCTCTGTTCTCCTCATGACGGCAGGATATCCGGATGGGCACATCGGCGAGGGAGACGGCGAATGTCAGTCTTGTTCTTTCCATTTTTCTACCTGTCTGTGCTTCTGAATCAGGCCGCCCCAGTTGTCAAGATCATTGGCAAAGGCGGTGATGGTCTTTAGCGATGCTTCCATGATTCCTTGAATTCAATCTGCGCCCATTCAACCACATTACCAGAGAGCAGCGTATGTATATTTGTCGGAATCGCCATTATTGCTCACCGTCCTTCTTCTTGATATATTTCCCGCTTTTGATGCGGGCATCCGCAGGTTTTTTCGCGTCAACCGGGATAATCCACGCTTTGCCGACGCGGAAAGCGCCATCAACTCTGTTCTCAGCACAAAGCACTTGCGCCCGACGGACTGTGATCCCCCACTTTTCAGCCGCCTGTGTAATCGTCATAAAATCATTAGCGTTCATCGATCAGGCTCCCTTGCAAAACGGTCAGTGGCTTACGACTCTATTATATGCATTTTTGCGAATAAAATCAAGAGTTACGGCGGAATTTGACCTCGATGAAGATTTTCTTCCTACCAGTGTCCCAAAGGATATGTCTTGATGGTTATGGGAGTTGGGGAAAATGTGATATGACAGAAAGCAAAAGTAGAGCTGAAGATCGGAGACTTTTCAAAGCTTTCCAGAGTAAGCATCAGAATGCTTCGCCATTACGATGACATCGGACTGCTAAAACCTGCTGAGACCGCTCTGTTGCCTGATTCTGCGCATCTCTCTG
>ONWQ01000271.1 GCA_900321565.1 uncultured Eubacteriales bacterium | reverse complement strand
GCCCATGGGGCCGGGACACCGGGAATATGTGACCGCCATCGGATACGACGGGCAGCAGGGAGTGATCCTGGATACCGTGGATTACGCATTCCCCTGGACGAGTGTCGCTTCAGACGGGGATCATTTTGCCCTGGATCCCATGACGCAGCGCGGAAACTTCTGCACCATTACTGTTCCGCTGCCCGGCGCTGACACCATGGACAGTTACAAGGTGCAGGTCATGCAGGAAAAAGACGGATATTTCCTCTCGCATCGCTGGAAATACCCGGTATGGGGAGATGGACAGGGCAACCGCGCCAACCGTTATGCGGGCGGTGTCGCCTGCCTGGACGGTGAAAACTATTACGCTGTCATCCAGCGCGGGTATTATCAGCGGACCACCATGGCCGCCTATACCATGCGGGGAAACAGGCTCATGCCGCCGGCCATTTTTGATTCAGAGGATCCCCGCTGCTGGACGCTGGGCGATGGCCCGGATCTCTACAGGGCGCGTGGGAACCATTTTACGGACATGGCGGATATCGACAGGGACGGCCGGGACGAGGTTGTGCTCAAGGGCATGAATCTCAGCCTGTCCGAAGACGGGAAATACCTGCTCCCGAGGGTCCTGTGCGGGGATACCCTGCCCATGCTCTGCGGTACCGGGCATCAGCCGGCGTTCGGGGAGAACCTTGCCACTGATAAGATCCGCAGCACCGCAGGGAATGCATGGGCAGGCCTGCAGCATGGTGACCGCAGCGCGCTGCTGCCGGTTAATGCAGCAGGAGATATACGCCTCTATTCGGGAACCGAGGAGTATACGCTGGACGACCGGCATACAGGGCATCAGTACGGATGGTTGCCGGGACCGGAAGCACATGATCCCAATCGGGGACTCAGACGTGAGAAGGACAGACTGATTCAGGAAAACTCCCTGATCTTCGGTGAGTTCTCCGGTGATGACGACGAGGGTTCTGTTGCCGGAAACTTCTCCAACCGCTGGCCGGGTGCCATGGCAGGCGGATCAGAATGCGGGCACCGGGTACGCAGCCTGACCGACGGGCGCGTTCTTCTGGAGACAGACTGTCCCAGAGGCATCCCGCAGGGAGAAAATGCCGTCTGGTTCGGCCCGGGGCTGACCCACTGGGCATGCAACGGAAGCGAAGTCCATATCCCGGATCAGGATACACTGAAGTTTCTCCCCTATCTGACGACCGGACTGATTTCCACCGGAAGCAAACGGACCCCCACCCTGAAAGCCGACCTGTTCGGGGACTGGCGGGAAGAACTCATCCTGACAGACGATGAGAACAATATTGTGATTGTGCAGACGCTGGCACCGACAGAATACGGGATCCGCTGCCTCATGCATGATCCATGGTATCGCAATTCCACGGCCAATCAGAACATCTGCTACAATCAGGTCGGATTTGCCTCCTTCTATCTGGGAGACGAAGCACCGCTGCCGGCAAAGCGGACTGATATCTGTGTCGACTGAATCTGCAATGATTTTTCACTGTCTCATTCATGGCAAGAGCAGTAAATCAACGTAGAATTCACGAACTCGCATCTTTTTTTCCGTGATGTTTAGGTGTGAACAGATCATACTAAGATTAGGAAGAAGAGAAACTTGATTCACACCAAACTATGCCTGCAACGCGAGGAATCAGTCTCAGAATCCGATTGTAAAGAGATTGTTGATGATCTGAAGGAAATAATTGCTTCACGCAAGGCACTCGCATAACTGTTAATCTATACTGCAGAAAGGGGGGGGCTGTGAAATATGGCTTACAGTGAATTGATCAAGAATTTCAACCGCATTCGTGATTATATGCGGGAATTCTATGTATACGGTTTCAAAAGCCGGGATGAATTCACGAAAAAAAGTGCACGGTCGTACGATGATGAACGTCGCCGACTGGAAAGCTGGCTTGGTGATTATATGCGTTTTCGCCAAACGTCTGATGGAAAAAGCGTTTTTATTTCCATAGACAGCCGTGTTTCCCGGCACAACCCTCTTTATGCAGCTTGGAAAACGAAGAGCTTTACCGATGGAGATATTACCCTTCACTTTATTATCTTCGATATTCTGCATGATCCTGAAACCACTATTTCCCTTAACGATCTGACCGAGTCTATAGACGCCTACCTGGAATCTTTTCAAGAACCGAAGACCTTTGATCAGTCAACTGTACGCAAAAAGATGCAGGAATATGTCAAGGAAGGGTTGATTATAGCTGAGCGAAAAGGGAAAACTGTGTATTATCGGCGAACTAAGGATTCAAGCTTGCCGAACCTGGATGCACTGGATTTCTTTTCAGAGGCTTCTCCATGCGGTGTAATCGGTTCTTATCTGCTTGATAAAGCCGAACATCACGAAGAAGGCTACTTTGCATTTAAGCATCACTACATTACAGGAGTAATGGACGGCGAAATTCTGTGTAATGTTTTCGAAGCAATGGCTGACAAGAAATACATTACAATGGAAACAATCAATCGTCACAAGGATCGTATTTCTGAAAATCATGTTGTTCCTCTCCGTATTATGATCAGCAGCCAAAGTGGACGGCAGTATCTTATGGCTTACACTCCGCGTTTCCATCGCATTACTTCATTCAGAACTGATAACATCGTGTCTGTGCGTATTGATGATGTGTGTGATCAATTCGATGATCTGCGTGGGAAACTTGATGAGATGATGCCGCATCTCTGGGGCGTCAGCACTCAGAGCCGATCAGGTCAACATCTGGAACATATCGAATTTACTGTGCAGTATGCTGTTAACGAAACACATATCTACGGAAGACTGGAAAGAGAAAAAAGGTGCGGTACAGTCATAAAGCTGGACGATCATTCCACCAAATTCGTTGCGGATGTTTATGACGCCAGCGAGCTTGTTCCGTGGATACGTACATTTATCTGCCGTATAACACACTTTGAATGCTCTGATAAAGCGCTGGAGGAGCAATTCAAGTCTGATATCCGCCAAATGTATGCTCTCTATGGACTGGAAGGCGGTGAGAATAATTGATTTTCAGTGAATTGTACAGCGCATATTATCAGGCGGTAGCAACAATTCTAAAAGAGGCCTGTACGCACCCGGTTCAGGTATCTGAATTGCGTAAGATTATTGATCAGATCGCCTTTGGTGAAAGCGTCCTGAATATTGAACCCGCTCTTCTTGAAGAACGATGGCAGCTTATCAGGCAGGATGGAACAACGCCAATTCAGCATGCTCCGTCTATGCCTTTAACCACCTTGCAAAAAAGGTGGTTGAAATCTATTTTTCTGGATCCGCGAATCAGGCTGTTTTATGATAATCCACCTGATTATCCTGATGTTAATCCGTTGTTTACTGCTGACGATATTCGGGTGTTTGACAAGTATCTTGATGGCGATCCATTTGAAGATGCTGACTATATCCGGAATTTTCGTATGATTCTTGATGCAATCAAAACCCGGACTCCATTAAGCATTGACAGCTTGAACCGTAAGGGTAATACGGTACGCCGTACACTGATGCCGGAGTATCTTGAGTACTCTGAGAAGGATGACAAGATCAGATTGATTGGCTCTGGCTGCAGATATGGGGGCATCATTAATCTTGCAAGAATTGTTCAATGTACCCCATCCGCAAGAAAGTTCAAATATAAACCTGACAAGGAAATCCAGATAGATCACAGAACCGTGGAATTGGAAGTGATTGATCACAGGAATGCTTTGGAACGAGTACTGATGCATTTCACACACTTTGAAAAGCAGGCGGAAAAAATTGATCAGAACCGTTATAAGGTTTTAATCACTTATGATAATGACGATGAAACTGAAATGTTGATTCGGATTCTGTCCTTTGGCCCTATGGTGAAGGTTGTGGCTCCGAAGCATTTTGTCGATTTGATAAAAGAAAGGCTGATTCAGCAAAAAAGTTGTGGGCAGTAAGCTGTTCGCAACTTTTTTTCCGTGATTCCCTAAAGAATTGCATATAAGATAGCATTGTAAGCGGACCCCTCAAAATATCTGAGAGGGAGACCGAATTACAGTAAAGACGCAAACAGCAAACCAATCGAGTAATGCACAGCCATCTCTTCGGAGACCTGTATTGATGCCGAAAGGCTGCGTCTTGTCACAAAGGCACCAACAGCGATTAACAGGATACAGATCAGATTCGTCTGATCTCAACGGGTTCAAATCCCGGGGTGCCTTGACCTGAAGAAAGATGCGCACAGCAAATCACGAGTCACAATCGCTTCCTGAAAGAAGCACCTGCTTCATAAGCAGGCCATTGTCCGGTGTGATCCCGGGCTTGTGAAAAAAACGCATCTTGAAAAGGCGCGTACAGCAACACAAGCAGGAGACTGATGATCTTCTACGCTGACGGATGAGTATCCGTTAGGAACCGCGCCTTGTTTGATACATCAGGGAATTTCCCTTTTGTATAAAAGGCACCCACAGCAAACAATGATAGCTAAGTGGTACAGCAGATGATAAATAATCATCATACGCGGGTTCGAATCCCGTTCAAATGGTGCCTTGATTCTAAAATGCTTCTGCGAGGAGGGAAAACCATGCTGGATTATTTGAAACAGGAAGCAAACATGACTCTGACAGAAAATGGCGCGGTCACTTATGCTTCTTCCGGATCGGAATGTCTGGATTTGTTTGCCACAATCGGCGCACTGAGACGCGAAAATGATGAAGAGATTATTATCCGCTTTATGCGTGCATACGCGGAGAATCCGGATACAGCCATGAAGGTTCTCTTCTTTGCCAGGGATATCCGGGGTGGACTGGGTGAAAGACGTGTATTCCGTGTGATCATGAATTGGCTTGCTGCCCATGCGCCTGATTCTGTCCGAAAGAATATCAATTATATTGCTGAGTATGGCCGTTATGACGATCTTCTGGTGCTGATGGATACACCTTGTGAAAAGGAAATGCTCTCTTCAATCAAGGCTCAGTTCGATAAGGATTTGATTGCCCTAAAAAACGGAGAACCGGTCTCACTTCTTGCTAAATGGCTGCCTTCCATCAATGCATCAAATGCAGTCACAGTGGCAAATGCAAAGCGTATAGCTAGGGCATTTGGACTGACGGATGCGGCCTACCGTAAGAAGTTGGCAGCATTACGTGAAAAGATTCACATCATAGAAAACAATCTGCGGGAGAAGGATTATACTTTTGACTACGAAAAGCAGCCTTCCAAAGCACTCTTCAAGTATAAAAAGGCGTTTCACCGCAATGATGGCGAACGTTATGCACAGTTCCTGGCGAAAGTTGAAAAAGGTGAAGCAACACTCCATGCCGATCAGGTGGCCCCATATGAGTTGGTCGCTCCGTATCTCAACGGGCATGGCCATTCCTTCATGCGTGATATCACCCAGCAGGAAAAGCAGACGTTGAATGCCACTTGGTCTTCACTACCGGACTTTGGTAGTGATGGAAACGCGCTGGCTGTCATTGATACCTCAGGATCTATGTATTGGGACAGGAAACCGCTTCCCGCTGCTGTTGCACTGTCTTTGGGCCTATATTTTGCGGAACACAACCAAGGTGTTTTCCGGAACCATTTTATTGAGTTTTCTGCGCGGCCGCAGCTCATTGAAATCAAAGGCGAAACCTTTGCCGACAGATTAAGGTATGTAGCATCCTTCAATGAGGTCGCGAATACCAATCTGGAAGCAGTATTCGATCTGGTTCTCAATGCAGCGGTCAAAAACCGCGTCTCACAGGAACAACTGCCCGCAAAGCTGATCATAATCTCCGACATGGAGTTTGATGCATGCGTTAGCAACTCTTCCGCTGTAAACTATAAAAATGCGCAGGCCAAATATGAAGCCTGTGGGTACAAGCTCCCACAGATCGTATTCTGGAATGTAGCCAGCAGGAACAACCAACAGCCTGTAACGCAGAATGAACAGGGTGTTGCGCTGATCTCAGGTGCAACACCACGCATTTTCTCTATGGTTGCAAGTAGCACACTCTCTCCTTACACTTTCATGATGGAAGTCCTGAGAAGTGAACGCTACGCAAAAATCGCTGCATAGTGCAAACAGGCTACTATTTCTTAATCTCGGTTTCAGGTACCTCCTCCATGCGAATTACATCAAGGATATAATATCACTAAATTTGATAAATACCAGTGATATTTTAACGAAAAACGAGAAATTTGTTTTCAGCGATATTATCAGCGGACCACATTGCCATATGCAGTGGCTCCCTTCCATCTCTCAATCCCTTCCGAAAGAAAGTAGTCACGGATGATCTGTCTGTGCATCAGTGCAGTCGGCGGTGCCATGACAGCAACAGGAGTTGTCTCATCACGACATGGCTTTGTTTTTCCCAGGCCCGCGCATGGCGCGGGGTTTTCTTAACCTCAAAAAGCCCCATCAGAGCGCTGTGCTCCAATGGGGCGAAAGGAATCTTAAACCTCGTACCATCTTCTGCGGATATACTCTCTCTGCTCATCAGGGAGGTCGGGGATCTGATAAACCTCTTCCATTTTTCTTCCCTGCTGCTTGAACAGTCTGATCAAGAGATCCATGCTGCGTTCGTTAATGGGTTCGATTGTACCTCCGGCGACCTTGACGAGTTCTTCGAGTGACAGTTCTGACAGATTCCGTTTTTCCATGGTATTCTCCTCCTTCATGTTTCAGGGTTCTGTTGGGCTGCCGGAGGCCTCATGCTACCCAACAATCCTTGATACGTATGAATAGTGGATGGCAGTAAATGGAATACTCGAAAAGTGTGAAAGCAGTATTGTATGCAAAAACATATCCTGGCCGGGAGATCATGAACGGGATCCGTGAAATCAATATTCGGGATTCCCGGCCGTCAACCTGTTGCTTCTCATCTGCCTTCGTTGCGGTTTATCTGGATTCTTCTTCCGGCTTTCACCATCTCTTTCCTTCCGGAAATGCCGGGAAGTATCCCAGGTTTCGCTTATGCCCCGGATTCCTGTTCTCCGGCTTATGGTGCAACGCAATCCGTTTTTTCAAATATGAAACTATCAGAATACGCTCGTCCTGTCAATCCTCTTGCAGTCACTGAAACACCTGTGTTCTCTATGCAATGACCTTTTTCAACAGGCACGACGGAAACCGCGCCTGCGTTGCCTCTTGTTGTACTCTGGCGCCTTCCGATTCTGTTTTTTCCTGTGCCTGCTTCTTTTTGTATGCCCGGACAGAATGCGCTGCCATGGGTGCTTCTGAGCAGCTGTCAGGTTTTCCCGCAGGGCTGTGCTGCACAGCATCATGCGGGTACAGAGCGATACATTTCCCCATGGAACCGGGAAATTCTGTTGCGTTCTATTGCATGGTATTGTATACTCGATTCAGAGATTGGACAGTACAAACCATACCCTTTTCCCCTCTCGTTCTGCCTGTGCAGCACAGCCGTCGTTTCTCTTCTGAAAACAGTACAGTCAGATTTTCAGAACCTCTTGCCACCATGGACCCACTTTCGGAAAACAGCCATGGAGATGCAAACGGAAAGGAAGGATCATACCATGAGTTCGAAGAAGCATGTCTATTCCAAAGCACTGCACAATTTCCTGATCTTCTTTTTTCTCTGGGCATGTGCCGCTTTTGCGGTCCTGTACGGTATCCGATTCATCTATTATGGACAGATGAACGGATATCACGGTATGCCCCTGATCATGCTCATCCTGGTGAACGGACTGCAGATCATTCTGGGCGGTTTCGTCATCAAGGTCCGCTTTGATCTGGCAGCATATCGCTCCACTGCGCCCAGAGAATTGGTCATTTCATGTATTGCCGGAGCCGTGCTCTGCCTCGCAAATTACTGGGTGGAAGACATTTCAGGGGACGATTACAATCGTGCCCTGCTCACCTTCGCGTTCGTTTTTGTCTGCTGGGCTATTGCATTGTACAGGTATTACAAAATGTTCCCGGATGTTTTCAATCAGTGAAAGCACCATGCATAGAACTTTGTCTTTTCGGTTTCGTCTAACCTGCTGAAACCGGAAAAGAGCGGGAGGAATGATGAATGAAAAAAACAGTCTTCTGCATGATCCTCATGCTTCTGTTCACCGGGATACGTGCCCCCGTTCAGGCCGGAGCAGAAGTAGCTTCTGT
>ONWQ01000077.1 GCA_900321565.1 uncultured Eubacteriales bacterium | reverse complement strand
TCCGTCGGATTGCTTGTTGTGTTATTGACCTGGTCATTGCCTGTAGTCTGAGCAGGAGCAGACTCCGTCCCTGTTGCAGTGGTCGTATTGTCCGTCGGATTGCTTGCCGTGTCATTGACCTGGTCATTGCCTGTAGTCTGAGCAGGAGCAGACTCCGTCCCTGTTACAGTGGTCGTAGTGTCCGTCGGATTGCTTGCCGTGTCATTGACCTGATCATTGCCAGCAGTCTGAGCAGGAGCAGACTCCACCACTGTTTCAGTGGTCGTAGTGTCCGTCGGATTGCTTGTCGTGTCATTGACCTGATCATTGCCAGCAGTCTGAGCAGGAGCAGACTCCACCACTGTCTCAGTGGACGTAGTGTCCGTCAGATTGCTTGCTGCGTCATTGACCTGGTCACTGCCTGCTGCCTGATCAGGGGCAGACTCTGAGACTGATTCACTGGACGTTGTGTCAGTCAGACTGTCACTGCCATCGGACGTATTCTGTGCACCTTCTGTGCCGGAAACTGTACCTGCTGACAGTTCTTCCGTTTGATCTGATCCTTCGCTACTTGTGGGTACGACAACATACACCACATTAATGTCTGAAGATGTGGTTTCTTCGTTGACGCCTATTTCACCTTCTGCAAAAACTGAAACTGGTAGTAAACCATGGCAGCTGAAAACAATTGCCAGTAGCAGACAGAATAGTTTCCTGAGCTTGGTGTTTTTCATGATATAGAAACTCCTCTCTGTTTATTGTCGTATGTTTGAATCAGGTCACGAAAACAAACATAAAACTGGGAAGTAATGACTCGGCATGATAGAAATTAAGAGACGATTAAAAGGTGTGTTTATCTTCTCTGTAAACATAGCACATTATACCATGTAATGAATGATAGATAAATATCTATAACATATTTTTTGCAAGTATTTTTTCTCTAAAATGTTCAAACATGTTGTCGACAGAATACATAGCAAAGTTCAAAAAAGTTTTGTCAGATCTGACACGAAAGCAGTTGAAACTATTGCATCGGCATATGCCTTCGCCTGCCGAAAAATGATTACATTTAATAGACATATAAGTACAGAATTATAACTAATATTAAGCGATAACAGATGGATACGCATGTGCTGGTATAGTTATAAATAAATATCGTGTTATCAATTGTCCAGAAGACCTTTTTCTGTATATTGTTCTTCATGCGATATTTTTACTTATAGATATAATTAACCAAGAGCATCAATTGCAGAGACTCCGGTCTGTTTGCACCTAATTCTGTTAAAGTCTGGTGAATCAAGTTGACAGCATAGAAGTATAAAGCATATAAATAATAGGAATCTATTCTTTTGTCTACTTAGCAAAAAACAACATACCTGACATGATCCCAGATCTTCTGATTCTATGAATGAAAGAAATCTACAATCTGAAAAATGTAAGCAAAGAGAAAGTGAGTTATGCTCTTGTATTCAATATCTATTCACATTCTTTTGCAGTAATCTGACAGCAAAAAATGAGAAGAATTGTTTTTGACATGAATAGTCCGATGTGCTATCCTATGCTCAGGAAACAAAGTATACAATGACACAGATTGAGCATTGCGCTTCAACTCTGCCAGCTGATCTGTCATATCCAGATGACAGCAAAAGCTATCCGGTACCAAAGGATCCGATTAAGTATAATGAAGGAGGGATTCCCTTGACTGACATCCGGAAGACAGCAGGACCGGGGGCAAAGTCAAAAACATACTGGAAGAGCTACATGCGCCGATACGGCACACTTTACCTGCTTCTGCTTTTACCTGTTGTGTTTTTCATCATTTTCCGCTATGTCCCGATGGCCTACATTCTCTCTGCATTCAAACAGAACAACATTTTCAAGGCACCATGGGAACTGCCGTGGGCGAAGAATAATGGTTTTGAATACTTTATTAAGGCTTTCAATGACCGTACATTCATCAATGCGCTGCGCAATACCCTGACCCTGAACCTGCTGGACCTGCTCGCCGGTTTCCCGGCACCGATTCTGCTGGCTCTGATTCTCAACGAGCTGAGTTTCAAACGGTTCAAGAAGATCACTCAGACTGTCCTGTATCTTCCGCACTTCCTGAGCTGGATTATCATTTCCGGCCTGGCGCTGCGTCTCTTTGCTTCCAATGATGGTCTTCTGAACATTCTTCTCAAGCGTATGACCGGGAATCCGGATGCTTCCATTCCATTTATGGCGGATCCCAATCACTGGGTGGCGACATATGTAGTCCTGGGCATCTGGAAGGAAGCAGGGTGGGGTACCATCATTTATCTGGCTGCCCTGACCGGCATCAGTCCTGAACTGTATGAAGCTGCCGCTGTGGATGGTGCAGGCCGTTTCCGCAGGATCTGGCATGTAACGCTTCCCGGTCTCCGTCCGACCATCATCACACTTCTGATCATGAACCTCGGTCGTATTCTGGGCTCAGAATTCGACCGTCCGCTGGCTCTTTCCAACCGTCTGGTCACAGATGTATCGAACGTAATATCCATCTATGTTTACCAGCGTGGTATCCAGAACAGTCAGTTCTCCCTGTCCACGGCTGTCGGTCTGTTCCAGTCCGTGGTCGGTGTACTCTTCCTGTTGGGCGCCAATACGCTTGCCAAACGCTTTGGTGAGCGGGGCATCATGTAAGGGAGGGGGAGTCGAGTATGATTAAATCCAAGTCTACCAAGGCGGGCGATATCGTTATTGCCGTGATCTGTGCAATCCTGATGTTCATCTGTCTGGTTCCTCTGCTCAACGTGCTTGCCCGTTCACTCTCCAGTGCGGAGTTTCTGGTCCGTAATGAAGTCGTACTCTGGCCCAAGGGCTGGAACGTGGATGCGTATACCACCGTTCTGGGCGATGCCAAGTATGTGCATTCCCTGTGGTACACTGCACTGCTGACTATCGGATGCACAATTCTGTCCCTGTTCATGACAGTCATCTGTGCATACCCGCTGACCTATGACAAGCTCAAGGGCGGCAAGTTCATCAATGCATTCATCCTGTTCACCATGTATTTCAGTGCTGGTACCATCCCGCACTACCTGAACATCAAAAACCTGGGCCTTCTGGAGAACATGTGGGTACTGGTGATCCCGAGCTGTATCAGTGTATACAACATGATCATCATGCGCTCCTTCTTCTATGGTGTGCCTGAATCCCTGCGTGAGGCTGCAGAGATTGACGGCGCAGGCCCGATCCGTACACTGATCCAGATCTACCTGCCGCTGTCCACTTCAGTTCTGGCAACCCTGGCTCTCTTCTATGCCGTCGGACGCTGGAACGGCTTCTCGGATGCACTGCTGTACATCAAGAAACGGGAAGACCTGTATCCGATCCAGCTGCTTCTGTACAATATTCTGCAGAACACAACGGCCGTCGAAGTGGCCACACAGGAAGGGTTCTCTTCACCCGGTGTGGGCGAGACGCTGAAGATGGCAACCGTTATGTTTGCCACGGTCCCGATCCTTCTGGTCTATCCCTGGCTGCAGCGGTATTTTGTGACCGGTGTAACCATCGGTGCCGTCAAGGGCTGATCGCCCGGCAGATCTCTTCTTTCGTTTCCCTGGGCATGTGCCCTGAAAATATTATAAGGAGGATTCCCATATGAAAAAGATTCTGGCTCTGATCCTAACTCTGACGATGCTGGCAACCATCGGACTGTTTGCAACAGCATCCGCGGAAGAACTGGTTGACGGCAAATTCCCGGAGACCAAGCATATCACCGTGGAAATTTTCAACCGTTACAATGATGGCGGTACAGATCCGACCAACAACCCCTATACCGACTATATCAAGGCCGGCATGCTCGAAAAGTACAATGTGGAAGTGGAATTCGTCTCCATCGGCCGCTGGACCGAAGTGGACGACATGAACAACGCTCTGGCTGCAGGCGATGCACCCGACGTTTGCGTAACCTATTCCTATCCCACCATTCAGACCTATGCCAACATGGGCGGCGTAGTCAACCTGAATGACATTGGCGGCAAGAAGCTGGTTGAATATAAGGACCTGCTTCCGAACCTGTGGAACCTGCTGGGCGACACCAACATCTTCTATGATGAAGATCCTGACACCGGCGATCTGTGGGCCATCGAAGCCATTCTGGCCGAAAGCGCCCGTATCAACACCTTCATCCGTGAAGACTGGCTGGCCAAGCTGAACCTGGAACTGCCCACCACCGAAGAAGAATTCTATAACTGCCTGGTGGCTTTCCGTGACAATGCTGAACTGCTCCTGGGCAGCGATGCTTCCCATATGATTCCGTATTCCACCAGCTACGACGTGGCATGGCGTAATGATCACCTGTTCGCCGCCTATATCCCGAACGATGTCTCGGATGAAGAACTGTATATCCACGGTTTTGATGACCGTCATCTGCTCTATCCGAACTTCAAGGAAGGCGTCCGTGTCCTGAACAAGTGGTACAATGAAGGCCTCGTATGGAAAGATTTCGGCGAATATCCTTCCGGTGACACCACTGAAGACAACCTCATGAAGGCTGGCTTCGTCGGTGCTTTCCAGCACAACTGGGACTATCCTTACCGCAATGGTGAGGATTCCATCGCCGCTGCACTCAAGCGCATTGATCCGGATGCCGCCTATGTAGCAGTCGACTGCTTCAAGAATGATGCTGGCCTGTACAGAAAGTTCCTGAGCGCTTCCGTGGACCGCAAGGTTTTCTTCCCGGCCACCAATGACGAACCGCTCGCATCCCTCCTGTATCTGGACTTCATCTCCAGCCCCGAGACCATTGCCAAGCTGCAGCTGGGCGAAGAAGGCGTAACCTACAACAAGCTGGAAAACGGTGCCTATGAAAAGATTGCCACCACCGGCGAATGGCTGCAGAACTCTCTGAACAACATCGACTACACCATCACCGTAAACGGCCTGTACCTGGGCGATGCCACTGCTGAAACCACCGCTCTGGGATATGCAGGCGTGGACTCCAAGTATATCGTTGCTGCTCTGGCTGCTTCCAAGAATGACGGCCGCGTACCTGGTGTCTTCCATGTTGGCGCTCTGGAAACCGAAGCCGAATATGGCACCAGCCTGCCCACCTACCGTGACACCCTGCTGACCAAGGCTGTAACCGCTTCCGTGGAGAACTTCGACGCGGTTTATGATCAGGGCATGCAGGATTACCTGGACAATGGCGGCCAGGCAATCACGGACGAACGCATTGAAAAGCTGGCCAAGTATTATGACTACAAGGCCGAGTAAAGGCTGATCAGAGGATTCACAGATCGTGGATCCTGAATTCAAAGAAAAGGGGCTGTCCCATTACGGGATGGCCCCTCTTTTTGACATACATCAACTATGACAGATCGATGCAAAGTTTGATTGAAAGAAAGTGCACACGATACATCCTTCCGCCTGGTCATAGCCGGCTATACAGATAAGAATGACTGTGCATCAGGAACCAGGAACTTTTTCAGCAGGAACAGTGCATAGAGTGGAAGGCTTCTGATCTGAGTTGTCTGTTTCTGAACAATGCCTGAGTTTTTCAACGAAGTCTTGAACGCCTCTGCCGGCAGGTATTTTTCGCAGAAGACGGTAAGACTCTTGGCTTTTGTATTGTCCGCAGCTTTCACTTCAATCGGATGCAGGCTGCCTCCTTCGTCCGTGAGGAAATCAACTTCTGCACCAGATTTTGATTTCCAGTACCATGCACTGATATCCATGCTCCTGAGCTGAGAGAGAACATAGTTTTCTGTCAGGGAACCTTTATAATGAATGAACTGTTCATTTCCATCCAGAATGGTGCTGTAGTGTATATTGGACCTCCTGCAAAGCAGTCCTGGATCGCTCATATAAACTTTGTACGACGCATAATCTGCCTGTCCGGACAGAGGAATCTCAGGAGCTTCTACGAGATACAGAGGATAGATCAGTCCAGCATCCGTGAGCCATTTCAGTGCATCTTCCAGGTCTTTTGCACGACAGCCATTCTTGATATGGGAAAACACAAATTTGTTGTTTTCTCTTGCCAGTTGTGTGGGAATTGCATCCCAGATTAAGCGAATTTTCGGAAGATCACTTACGGGCGCATGCTTTCCAAAATCATCTGCATAGTCCAGCAGTATTTCATCCTGTTTTTCGGTAACCAGCTCCATTTTATGTGTTTCCACCCATGTCTTTACCACTTCCGGCATGCCACCGATGACATAATACAGCTTCAGATACCGGATCAGTGGAACCGAGTATAAATCTGGGATAGCCCGGTCCAGGTTCAGCTTCTTCAGCCCTTCAATCAAATTTTCACCGCCTTCCGCCCTTACAAACTCATCAAATGACATCGGATACATACGAAGACGGTTCACTTTTCCTACCGGGAACGATGTGTTTTCCTTACTGATTGCAACCCCCAGCAGGGAACCCGCAGCAATCACATGCAGTTCCGGCATGTTTTCGCAGAAGTACTTCAGGCTTGTCAGGGCACGGGAACAAGTCTGAATTTCGTCAAGAATCAGTAAGGTTTTTCCCGGAATAATCTTCTTCCCGCGCTTGACATTCCCCAGTTCATCCACAATGCGATCAACATGATAATCGTAATCAAAAATGGATGCCAGTGTATCGTCTTCTTCAAAATTGAAATAGGCTACGTCCTTGAATTCTTCTTTTCCGAATTCTCTGAGAATATATGTTTTGCCACATTGACGAACGCCCGTAAGCAATAGCGGTTTTCGGTCTGAACGGTTTTTCCACGTTCTGAGCTGAACCATGATATTTCTTTCCATGAAACGGATCACTCCCAGTCACTTATGAATATTCACCGTGTGAATTATACATTTATTGGGCCGAAAATACAATAATGATCGCATTTATTCGGCCCAATAAATGTGATTATTTACATTTATTGGGCCGAATAAATGCGATTTAAGCTTGCACAACATCACAAATTGCAGAATATACAAACCAGCATATTCCCTGACTTCAAAGAAGCTTCACACTTAAATTCCTCACAGGTATCACAGACCCGGCAATCTTCAGACATAGTATCTGGCAAAGAAACGGTATCGGAAACACAGAAACAGGCGTGTTCATGTTTTCCCGAACACGCCTGATCTTTTCGCAATTCCTTATTCCAAATACTAATTCAGCCCTCAAGTGCCCGGCATTCCTCAAGAAGCGAAATGATGGGCAGGCTCTGGGGACACACAGATTCACACTGGCCGCAGGAAATACACTCACTGGCCTTACCCTTGTTCAGAGTCACCAGGCTGTACTCGCGTTTTGTTCTGAATTCCGCGCTGCCTTTACGGCGGTTCACAACATTGAATATCTCCGGAATCGGGATGTTCATGGGACATCCGCCTGTGCAGTAATGGCATGCGGTACAGGGAATGGACTTGTCTGCATCCAGAGCTGCCTGTGCCTGACGAATTACCTCATATTCATCCTCAGTCAGCGGACCGAAATCCCGGAACGTATGCAGGTTGTCCTCCATCTGCTGCAGATTG
>ONWQ01000399.1 GCA_900321565.1 uncultured Eubacteriales bacterium | reverse complement strand
CGGAAACATGCAGGAAAATTCTGCCATATATTGCAGAAACATGAACCCCGCCTGATACGAAAGCATAGGATCAGACGGGGTTTCTGACTGAATGGAGGAGCGAAAATGAGCCGACAGGCTCCCGGTTACCGGTGAAATCTATTTTTCAGGGATATGTCCATGGAACCGGAGGCCTTTTACAGAATCTTTCAGACAGAACTGGAGGCGAAGAAGACGGACCAGTCCGCATCAGAGTTCAGATGGCTGCGGGAGAACCATGGCTGCGGCAGGGAAGCATCACTGCCCTGCACAAACTTGTCATACAGCAGAGTATAGAGTGTCTGATCGCTCCGGAAGATCTGCAGACCGACAGTCTCCGTGCCCTCTGCATCCACGCGGGTTGCTGCAATATGTGCGCGTACAAGCCGGCCATTCTGAATGGTATAGCAGTCAATACTCATAGCCGGGCCACCCATGGCTGTGTATATGCCAGGGTACCGGGCGTCGGTGAACACGAAAAATTCCTGAAAAAAGTTATCGTCGCTCATGGTCCCTAGATGGACAATGCTGCTTCCGTTCCAGGTGAAAACATCAGCCTGCTCCAGGCCGTAGATGGTTTCGATGAGCAGCTCGGGAATCCCGTTTCTGTCCAGATCACATAGCGCAATGGAATCATATGCCGTCTCGCGCTCAGCAAAGGCGGTCTGCCAGCTGCTGTCCGCAGCAGCACAGTGCAGAGCAGATTGATACTGACCGCTGACGAAGAACTGCCGGTACGCGTTCTGCCATGCATTCCCGGAAGACTGCGGTCCCGGCGCGTTCACATTGCCCGGACCGGCATTGGGAATCGCAACAGATCCGGGACTTTCCACCGGTATGCTTTCCAGAGGCAGACTCTGACTGTCAAAGCGTTTGTACCCGGTCCAGAGAACACGGGTTGTACCCTGGTACGGGATTTCACACTGGACCCACCAGATCTCGTTTCTCTCATCCCATGCCCTGGACAGCACGCGGACGGACTTCCCCTTCATGGAGTAGGTCCCGCCGTCTGCATACTCGGTCCCCGGGCCCGTCCGGGTAGCCAGATTGGATATGGCCGTACCGTAAAGTGTGCCGGAAGAGGACGTGGAGGCGCTGCCTGAAAACCGGACTTCAGAAATGCAGACATCATTCTTGTATTTGCTGCCCGCATAGATATCCCGGATCAGGAACCGTACGGAGACGACGTTCTGATGGCTCCCCAGGTCAATGCGTGTCCAGTCGGAACGGACCTTGTCATCCGGCAGTGTGACCTGCTGTGCGTCCGTATAGTCGTAAGCACCGGAATAGAGGAAATCAACGGTCATGGCCCGGACACGGCTGTTGCGGGTATACTGGTCCTTGCCGTCTGTGATGCACCAGAACCCGTTCTTGATCCACAGTGTCCGGACATCCGATGGCTGGCTCAGTGAAAAAGTGATGTATGCCTGCCCGAGGGGCGTGGTTTTCAGGGAAAACTGGAAAGCCGTGGTCTCATCCCCGTCCAGCATCCGGTACGGTGTATAGGCATCCGGGTTTTTTCCGACAATCCAGCTGGTCGCGTCCGCGTCGGTGATGACGGGCTCGGTCATGGCCAGGCATGGCAGGCACAGACAGAGCAGAAGAAGCAGAAATGGAATCCAGCGTCTCAGCATCAGAGATCCTCCCCTTCGTAAGTTCCCGGACATACACAGGCATGGTACGTGCTGCTTTTGCCGGTATCCGGTATGTTGGTTTGTCAGCGTTTTCTGTCGGCCCAAGTATACCATGTTCCGGGAAGCGTGTCCACGACCTGCCGGAGCATGCGTCAAATGATGACCGGCGTACTGTGCAGGCGGGACCGAAAGTCAGAAACCATGCTTGACGCACCTGCGCGGGGCAGCTACAATCCAGAGCGGATACCACCGAACGCCATCCGTATGGAGGAAACAAGCATGCAGTCAATGACATCTGAATGGAGAGACCGGCTCGGGCACTGGCTTACCACGCTCGGGAAAGACCTGTACCTGCCTCTGGGGGACATCCCTGTGGAAACGTTCTGTACCATGGATCACCTGACCGTGGAGGAAGCGCGCGTCAGACCCATGAAACCCATGCGCGAAGGCACAGCCTGGGGGCATGAGTATGAATACTGCTGGATGCATGGCACTGTGGTCCTTCCGCAGGAAGCCAAAGGCCGGCGGATTGTCATGGACCTGAACTGTGGCGGGGAGAGCACGCTGTATGTCAACGGCAGATCCTTCGGTACATACCGGGCACCCTGGGTGCAGTTTCCGCACCACTATATCGAAGACAACTGGCTCACGGAAAGCGGCGAGCCGGGAACAAGCTATGACATCCTGATCGAGGCCTATGCCGGGCATTTCTATCCGGAAACACGCCGTGGCAATGGTGTGACGGGGCCTGTGATCCCCGGGGATTACGAGGACGAACTGGCCGGCAAGAAACGCCGGCACCTGGGTCACCTGACCTACGGGATCTGGAATGAGGATGCCTATCAGCTGCTGATGGACATGGAAACCCTGGACCAGCTGGGCGATCAGGTGGATCAGGACGGCCTGCGCGCAGAAAAGATCGCGGATGCACTCCAGAGGGCAACGCTTGTCTGTGATTTTGAGCAGGACCTGGAAGGCCGCATCCGCAGCTACCGTGCAGCCAGGGAAGTCCTGCGCCCCGTACTGGAAGCGCACAACGGGAGCACGGCACCGGTCTTCTATGCCATCGGGAATGCGCATATTGACCTGGCCTGGCTCTGGCCCATGGCCGAAACCCATCGCAAGACCAGCCGTACGTTTGCCGCGCAGCTGCGGCATCTCGGCGAGTATAAGGACTACAAATACCTGCAGAGCCAGCCGGCAGCCTATGTGATGTGCCGGGAGCATGATCCGGATCTGTACGCCCGGATTCAGGCGGCTGTCAAGGAAGGCCGCTGGATCCCGGAAGGCGCTATGTGGGTGGAACCGGATACCAACATGACCAGCGGCGAATCCCTGATCCGGCAGATCCTGTACGGCAAGCGCTTTTTCCGCGAGGAGTTCGGTGTCGAATCGGAGATCCTGTGGCTGCCTGACTCATTCGGCTACTCGGCTGCACTGCCGCAGATCCTGAAAAAGACGGGGGTCAAGTATCTGGTGACTCAGAAGATTTTCTGGTCCTATAACGATTCCGAGAAATTCCCGTACCATTACTTCACCTGGCAGGGCGCCGATGGTTCCTGCATTGATACCTTCCTGCCCACCAGCTATACGTACCGCACGGACCCGAAGGAAATCTGCGAGACCTGGAGAAAGCGCTCCCAGCGCCGGGACCTGGATGCATTCCTTTTGCCGTTCGGGTACGGCGACGGCGGCGGTGGTCCGGCCCGGGATCACCTGGAGTACCTTGCGCGTGAAAAGGACCTGGAAGGCATGCCGAGAGTGCGCATGGAAGACCCGCGCGTCTTCTTCCGGGAAATGGAAGCAGCCGGTGGTCCGAAGCATACCTATGCCGGAGAACTGTACTTCTGTGCGCACCGGGGTGTATACACTTCCCAGGCCGCAGTCAAGAAAGGCAACCGCAGGAGCGAGCTTGCACTCAGGGATGCGGAAATGTGGGGCGCCATGGCGCAGCTGTGCGGGACGGAAGAGTATGCATATCCGGCCGGACGCATGGAAGCGGCGTGGAAGAGACTGCTCCTGAACCAGTTCCATGATATCCTGCCCGGGTCGTCCATTGCCCGGGTGTATGAGGAGGCTGCCCGGGACCACAGGTGGATCCAGTCCGAAGCGGAAGCGGTCCGGGATGCGGCCATGCAGGACCTGCTCAGTACGGAAGGCAGGGCCGGCAAGGCAATGACTGTCTTTAATTCCGTATCCTTCCCGAGAAGCGGTCTGGTCAGACTGCCGGAGCGCTTCCGGAGCGGTGCCCGGACACTGGAAGGCGAAGCGGTCCCGGTCCAGGCCTGTGCGGACGGTGTTTATGCACTGGTCACGGTCCCGCCCTGCGGTGCGGTCTCCCTGCTGCCTTCCAAGCGCCAGGCGGAAGCGGAAGCGGTCCGGGTCACCGAGGAAAACGACGGGATCGTCATGGAGAACGGGGAGATCCGGGTATGCGTGAATGCCCGCGGAGAGGTCACCTCGTTTGTGGACCTGTGGACCGGGCGCGAGTTTGCCGCCGGACCCATGAACCACCTGCTTGCCTATAAGGATGTACCGAGACGTTTTGACGCCTGGGACATCGACTCCAATTATATTCTTCAGGAACTCCCGCTGGATGAGCCGGTTGAGGTCAGCATCACCGAACAGGGTGGCCTGCGCGGTGTGGTGCACGTCAGGCGGCGTGTCCTCAATTCCGTGTTCGAGCAGGACCTGGTCCTGGAGAGCGGAAAACACCGTCTGGACTTCGTTACGCATGTGGACTGGCATGAACTCCACCGTCTGCTGAAGGTGGAATTCCCGGTGGATGTGGAAGCCACAGAGGGTATCAATGAGATCCAGTTCGGGTACATGGCCCGTCCGACCCACCGCTCCAGACCGTATGACCAGGACCGCTACGAGGTCTGCAACCAGCGCTACAGCGCGCTGTGTGATCACAGTCATGGTGCGGCCGTACTCAACGACTGCAAGTATGGTATCAGCATGAACGGTCATGCCCTGCAGCTGACCCTCCTGCGTGCGCCTGCCAGCCCGGCCATGCGCGGGGACAACGGAGAGCATACCTTTACCTATGCCTTTACCGGCTGGGACGGTGATTTCCTGGACAGTCCCGTGGTGGAGGAAGCATATGACCTCAATGTTCCGCTGCGGACCATGCAGGGAGCAACCGAGGCATTCAGCCTGTTTGATGTCTCTGTGGACCATGTCATGATTGACACGGTCAAACCGGCAGAGGACGGCAGCGGGGACCTGATCCTCAGGCTGTATGAAGCAAAGAAAGCGGATACAACCTGCCGGCTTACGCCCATGATCCCCTGGGTCCGGGCCGAGGAAACCGATATGCTGGAAAACACGGTCTGCACGCTGGAAGGCACCGAGTCTGTGGAACTCCATTTCAAACCCTTTGAAGTCAAGACCCTGCGTCTGTCTTGGCGCGAATAAACGGGTCTGTGAAACGCGGAGCAACTGGCCTTACCGGGCCGGCTGTTCTGCGTTTTTTCATCGGATACTATGCAGGATCGGCATCCGGGAACGCTGTCTGAAGGTTTTCTCCGGGTGCAAAGTCTGATTCGGATCTTCCCGGGAAAATGCCTGACCGCATGTACATGGATGCTGCATTGCTCCACCCGGCTGACGTCCTCGGTAGGACATTTCCGGCCTGGTATTTCAGGTCTGTTCATATCAGTGCGTAACAGATTCATCCCATGCCCGGATCACGGTTCCCGTTGTCTCCATGCACTTTGTTTTTCGTACATTCATCCTTCTTGCTGTGACTCACATATGTATTGGTATTCTCACGCACCTTTCTACTGAGAATTTTTCCGTGATTTTCCTAAATTCGCAATAGTATTGCGAATTTAGGAAATATTTGGTAAAATTCGCAATAGCAAACAACAACGGGAGGCAGATCCGATGGTTCGCCGTGAGAAATATCTGGCAGAAATCAGGGGTTTTTACAGAGATGATCTGATTAAAATCATTACCGGTGTCCGTCGATGCGGGAAATCCATCGTATTGGAGCAAATCCGGGAGGAGCTTTCGGAATCAACAGATAACTTTGTATTTTTGGATTTTGATGACCGGATTGCAACATCCGAAATTCAGACTTGGCAGGACATAGTCTGCTATGTCCAGAAAAGAAGAAAAGATGGAATGTGCTTTGTATTTCTGGATGAAGTTCAGGAAATTGACGGATGGGCCAATGCCTGCAGATCGCTGAGGAGAGAGAACTGCTCTGTGTTCATTACCGGTTCGAACTCAAAACTGCTGTCCAGGGAATTCACAAAGGAGCTTTCAGGTCGTTATGTGTCGTTTCGAATCCGTCCCTTTGTCTTTAGCGAGGTAAAGGAGTATCTCAGTCAGCTGCATAAACCTTGTTCAGTATCTGACTATGTGATCTGGGGTGGCTTTCCAAAACGACTTGAGTTTGATTCACAGCAGGAGCAGCGGCGCTACCTGAGTGATCTGAACGAGACCATTATCGTGAATGATCTGATTAATCGCTATGGCATACGGAAACAGGACGAGTTCCGCAAACTGGTGAATTACATTCTGATTTCAAACGCCCGGATCTATTCAGCAAAATCCATTTCTGACCATATGATCGGAAATGGTATTATGATTACCCCGAATACAGTGCAGAAATGGATAGGGTATCTGTCAAAGGCATATATCATCGACGAAGTTCCCCGTTACTCAAAAAAAGCCAAAAAGGAACTGGAACAGAGCCGGAAAGTATACAATTGCGATGTTTCCCTGAACTCCATACGCTGCAGAGACAACCGCTATGATCTTACGCACAATCTTGAGAACATTGTGTATAATGAACTCCTGTATCGCGACTACAATGTAACGGTGTATGACAACAATGGACGTGAAATTGATTTTCTGGCAGAAAAAGACGGAAGGAAAACATATATTCAGGTCGCCTGGTCTGTAGTTGAAAACAAAACGTGGGAACGCGAATTCAGTGCGTTTTCCGGTATACCTGCTTATGACAGAAAAATTATCATTACGAATGATGAAACAGACTATTCAACCAGTGCAGT
>ONWQ01000181.1 GCA_900321565.1 uncultured Eubacteriales bacterium | reverse complement strand
CTAAGTATTACAAAGCTTCTCAGGCTTTTTCTTTTTCTTGATCATGCTATGATTTGGGGGCTGCACCACACTTTGCACCACACTTGACACCAAAATCAGCCTATTTAACACAAAAGTCAGGCTTGCTGAAATGTCAAGAAAACCACTGGTATCATTGACGTTTCATGCGATTTAAGCAAGCGCAGTTTTGGGTTATACTCTGGTTCGAGTCCAATCGGAGCCACACAAAAAACCCTTTGAAATCAGAGAATTTCAAGGGGTTTTTCTTTTGCATGGACCACAATCTGCACCACACATAAAGAAACATGTGAGAGCTACCCGTCAGACTGTCCGGGTAGCTCCAATAAGCACAGATTATGTCAGTTGAAACTCATCTTTCGGCGCATCCTGGAAACCTTTGAGCAGTTCTGACGTTGCTTTCTGTAGCACAGCATGGCCAGACCGGTAAGAAAACACTTGATGTATCGTTTCTTCGGGCGTTTTTTTGGCGTTCATATTGTTATGGTACGGCTATAATTCCGGTCGGATGCACTCATTTGCAGGGGATGCAGTACATGGGAATCAGACAGTCTGTCAGGCGTGGCCTTTTTCCAGACCATACTGCATGACGTATGATTTCAGGTCATCCAGAGACATGACAGGTCCGATCAGAGCTCCCTGTCCCTTGTAGATTCCAATTTCCTCAAAGAATTCGAATTGCTCCTGCGTGTCGATACCTTTGGCACAGACCTGCATATCCAGAGTATCCGCCATATGTTGTACAGCAACGACTGTTTTGCAGGCCAGTGCATCCTGCGGAATCAGTGCGGCATAGCTCCTGTCCAGTTCCAGAAGATCAAAATGTACCTTGCGTAAAAGCGGGAAATTGGTGTTCCTTGTGCCAAAGTTCCCCATGACCAGGGAAACTCCGAGTTCATCATGGATTGTGT
Organism: uncultured Eubacteriales bacterium; assembly: GCA_900321565.1. Classification (GTDB taxonomy): domain Bacteria; phylum Bacillota; class Clostridia; order Christensenellales; family Aristaeellaceae; genus UBA2943. The sequence goes on along the minus strand of ONWQ01000181.1, from coordinate 8,891 downwards.
TCAGATTGGCACATCCCTGGTCACCCAGGTCCTGCAATTCACTGAGCTCAAACTGAAGATGTTTGCTTTGCAGACCAGTAGAAGCAAGGCAGGAGCGCACCTGTTCCACGAAATGATCTGATTCAGCAAATCGCGGAAGTATATTCAGCGAAAGTGTCATATTTGAATTTGCTTCATTGCTGATCTGAACAGTTTTACGAACAGCTTCCCAGAGCAGGGTAATGGAAAAAAGCTGAGTAAGTGTGTCATCCTGTTCGACAACTCTCAGGATTGGCCAGGAAGGCATCAGGTAGCCCTCCTGATTGCGGAAATCAGATACAAAAACCTCATAGGTGTTGCATGTGTTTTTGCCAAAGGTCCATTTGGGCTGACCCTGCAGGATCATGGCATTTTGCAGGATCATGTTGGATATGATGCTGTTTTCCATGAGTCTTCCTCCTTGCAGTTAAGTCACAGAGAAAATATGAACGCACTGTTGTGTATTCTATAGGTTCGAAGAATAAAGAGAAAATCCTGCAGAATGGTCAAATTCTTTGTGGTGTGCAAGCAGATCCAGTTGGGAACCCATTTAATTCTGTCACAATGGCTGAACAGCGAATGCTTCATGAAACAGATCGCGGCTGTATATGAAAGATAAGAATGAAAAAACACCGGATGCGGTATTGGGTATCCGGTGCAGATCTCCATTTTAGAGTTCAAATAAAACGTGATTGATCTGTGAGAGAGATTTTTGCAGGAGTTTGATCTCGCTTCTGCTGAATTCTCCGGCAAGCTTTTTCAGCTGCTCAGTGACTGAAAACTTCAGCTTGTTGTACTCTTCTCTACCACGAGGCGTCATGTGAAGAAATGCTTTTCTGCGATCCTGCGTGTTCTGAATACGTTCAACGTAACCCTTATCAGATAACTGTCGTACGAGTAAAGCAAGGTTTGTTTTTGCGACATTGAGATGCCGGGCTGCTTCTGTAACCGTGACATCCTGAGTGGATAATAAGGAAAGAAGCTGGATTTGAGAAAATGGCAGATTATGCCTATGCACAAGTTCATCGGTGTGAACAAGTTTACGAGGATAAGCAGACATGGAATAAAGGACTGTTTCAGCAAGTAGATCTAAGAATCCAACGTCTTCTGTCCAGGAACCTTTCATCCGATTCACCTCCCCCTTCAGTCAGACCGGACTGAATCTGAGGTCCCGCTTGCAACGTTTATAGACGGATTTATTATAAATGAGTTATGATTAAAAAAGCAATATAATAAAAGAAAAAATATTGCCTTTTATGCAAAACACATAAAATGTACCGTACATGTATTAGATGATATAACCTGTAGTGCTGCGCTAACTGTCTCAAAAATGCTTACAAAAAAACAGCGGTCAGAAAATGCTCTGACCGCATGGATACGGATAGACTTAACGGCGGATATCATAGGAAGTGTTCATCAGGCGCTGAATGGCATCAGCCTGATCTGTGATATTTGCATCACCGTGAATTGTGTGCTTTAAGGCACTGGATGCAACAGCAAAGTTCAGCATGTCCATGGGCTTGTATCCATGCATCATGGCATAGATAAGGCCGCTTGCAAAAGCATCGCCGCCACCGACTCGGTCAAGGATAGTGAATGTGAAGAGCTTGCTTTCAAAGGTATGGCCTTCATACCACATAAAAGCTTTCAGACTGTTTTCTGAACCGGAGTGCGCATACCTGACATGGCGGGCGATACAGGTCAGATTGGGATACTGTTCCTGGAAATGGTGGAAAACCTCATCCTGTTCCTCATAACTGGGCTGCATGGGGACTCCGTCTTTCCAGTCGCCTTTGCTGTGATCATTTGGGTCACGCCACAGATGATAGGGTTCAATGCCGAGCAGGATATTGATGTAGGGCAGATATTCACTGCATACGTCCCTGGCCTCTTCCCATGTCCAGAGTGAAGAACGGAAATTTCCATCAAACGATACAGTGAGCCCCATTTCGTGGGCAGTCTGCAGGGCCTTGAGAATCAGTTCCCGGCAGTGCGGGGAAAGTGCCGGAGTGATCCCACTGAGGTGCAACCAGTTGAATCCCTCCAGCAGTGCATGGAGATCAACATGGGAGAAATCGTACTCGGCCATGGATGAATGTTTTCTGTCATAAATGACCTGACTGGCACGGATCCCGAACCCGGTTTCCAGATAATATGTGCCAAGACGGTGCGTTGGTGTTTCGTCTGGTGTGGCAAGAATCACGGGAGTGCAGTGAACATCATTGGAACGCAGCCAGCGGATCGCACTCTTTCCCAGGGAGTTGTTGGGTACTACAGAGAAAAAAGTGGAATCGATCCCAAGATTTGCAAGAGCGAGAGCAATGTTGGCCTCACTGCCGCCATAGCTGGCTTCGAAAGATGTTGCCATCCGGATCTTATCATAGTTCGGGGGTGTCAGACGAAGCATGATTTCGCCGATGGTGATGAATTTCTGTGGGCTGTGGTTTTCTCGGAGCAACGGATTGCCATGGATCATATAGGACGTCCTCCTTTGCATGAAGCATCAAATTGGAATGAGGGGAAGGAAAACATGGGATATGCTGGTCAGTCCGGCAGTTCCTGAAGATCACCAGGCTGTGCATCCAGTTTTTCGATGGCATTGGTTTCCATAAGTGCATGACTGCCGCCTCTGCCCTGCACAGTCAGGTGATGCAGTGAGAGCGTTTCGATAAACTCTGCATGGATACCATAATGCCTGACTTCCGGACTGTTGTCTGCCATGACAGGTGCCATCAGAGGTGCCTCATCCCATGGGCAGAAGTGGAAGGAAGAATCACGGATTTCCAGAAGCGACATCGGACGCTCTGGCAATCCCAGAACCCAGGCAATACAGGCTGTGCATCCGGTCGCATGAACGCGGTGGAAGACAATGGAACCAATGGACGGGGTGTTTTTATCCACCGGCATTTTTTCTCTTGTCTGCACATAGGAGGAATGGCCATCGGGGTCACAGTAATAGAAAGCATTGACTGTCAGAGGCGCCTTGACATCTTCCATACGGATGTCCTCAAAGCGGATGTTATCAATCACACCGTTCTGCCCGCGGCCGCGTCGCGACTTAATGCGCAGTCCCCGGTCATTTCCTTTCATAAGGCAATGATGGACATGGATATTCCGTACGCCTCCGGCCATCTCGCTTCCAACGGTCACTCCGCCATGGCCCTTGAGCATGGCACAATAGGCGACTTCCATATTTTCACATGGGGTCTGATATGTCTGTCCCATGTATATTTTGCCGGCTTTAATGGCTATGCAGTCATCACCAACCGAGAAAACGGTGCCCAGAACACGGATATCCGAGCAGCTTTCCGGATCGAAACCGTCTGTGTTCGGACTGTGATAAGGCGCTTCAATGCGAATGTTCAGGAAAGAAAGATGCTGGCTGAAACAGGGATGGAGGTTCCAGGAAGGACTGTTTCTGAATGTGATTCCCTGCACTGTTATGTGCTGACAATCCCGCAGATAGAAGAGACGTCCACGCCATGCGCCGCGACGTACCTTCGGATTCTGCCACCAGTCGCCTTCTGCGCCGCTTCCATCAACAACACCTTCACCGATAATCCGCACGTCTTCCACACCAATCCCGGTCAGTGCAGCCGCATAACAGTCCAGAGGATTTCCTTCCCAGCTGCCCAGCAGGTATTCCTGCTGGTTGCCGGTGGGATATGTCACCCCAGGAAGCACGGGGAACGCACTGCGGTCTGTCAGCAGCTTCAGTGTGCAGCCTTTCTGCAGCTCAAGTGTTGTATGGCTTTTGAGGAACAGCGGACCTGTACGGTACGTACCGGCAGGCACCCTGACTCTTCCGCCCTGAGGGCAGGAGAGGATGGCGGCCTGAAGGGCAGGTGTGTCATCATGGATCCCATCACCTTTTGCTCCGAAAGCACGGGCATCCAGACTGATTCTTTCAGCAGGAGTGTGGAAGGTGAGCGTCAGAAGCCGGTCGCCACTCTGTGCTTCCAGCAGATAATCCTGATCAGGAAGCAGATTGAAGATGGATGCCACAGACCTGGTTTCTGTGCGGAGAAAAGAATGATTCAGAAACAGATCATAGCTTTGTCTTGCTTCAAAAAGACCTTCCGGATCGAGTAATACTGTACAGCTGCGAGAGGAAAGGAAAAGATTCTGCATTATTTATGCCTCCTCATATACTCCGCAGTAGCCATGAAATAGGTGCCGAGCGCCTGAATGCTGTCATGATCTGCTTCGGGTGTGGAGCAGGAACCGGTCTGGTCTTCCGGTACTGCTGAAGCTGTCTGATGTACAGGCCAGGCGACATCCCTGAGATGCCATGCGCCGGTCCCGTCCTGATAGAGTTTGCTGCGATTCAGGTTTTCGTAGGAGATGAGCGCTTTGGGAAGATAGACTTCCTCATCCAGAAAACCGAGACGGATGCCTTTCAGGATCGCGTATAGAATCAGGCAGTTACCTGTTGTCTCCAGAGTGTTGCCCGCACACAGGGGCTGGTCAAGAGAACGGGGGAACATACCTGTGTCAGGGTCTGCGTAGCGGAGTATGCCGAGGACAGCTTCGCGGTACAGATTAATGACACGACGATAGTGTTCATACAGCTGTTCGTCCATCAGGTCCAGGCAGTCAACCAGGGTTGCCAGTATCTGTCCGGCAAAATGAGCATCAAAGACCGGGCACGGCTGACCATCCTGAATGCGCATGTGACGATACAGTTGTTTTTCAGGATCAAACAACTGCTCCCGGACTTTCAGGAAGGAAGCTGCAATATCTGCGGTTTCCTGATGCTTTCCAAGCTTTCGGTCATAGGCTGCGCGGAACCGCTGTGCTGCACACAGCCAGTCCGGGTTCCCGGTGCCGTTGCATTCCTGAAGTACTGCACAAAGCTCATCATGACACGTGTGAATCAGTGGATCATATTGCGGAGCGTGAGCTTCATCCGATGCAAAAAAGAGCGTGGTGAGCATGGCAAACTGCCCGAAGCTGCAGTCCTTCAGTATTTTTCCGGTTACAGGACTCATCTGCTGTATACAGTGTTCGAGGCAGGAGAGCGCAAACGTTCTGCACTTCTGATTTCCGGTTGCAAGGTAAAGCTCGGCACAGGCCTTGATCAGAAAACCGTATTCAGAGGACACAGACGGGTTTGCTGAATACCGGTCCAGAGACTGCTCAAGAAAGGCGAATACATGCTCCATGTCCGGATCCACTGAGGGGTGTCCAAGAAGCCAGCTGGAGTTCAGGCCCCTGGGATGCCATCCGGAAAGCACGGTATCCGGCGTCAGAGCATACGCTTCTTCATCCGTCAGGCGCTTTTCGGACGGATGTCTCAGGCGCAGGTCGCTGCATGCACCGACAGTTCCCCATTCACCGAGACGCGGTGTGACCACACGGTTCTCATCCCAGTCCATGAATCCCTGATTGACCACACAGGCGTCCATTTCACATCTGAGGAAGACGGTCATGGCAAAGCGGCGCCAGGGACGTCCCAGGTAAGCCAGGTGTGGCGGGCAGCTGCCTGTCAGATGGCACAGATGGAATACCATGCCATAGGGCTGAGATTCCGGCGTGTTGGCAGCAGTATACCAGCCTCCGCAGGCATTCATATGCAGCTCACACTGCTCAAACCAGCAGCGATAAGGTCCGAATATGTAATCTACATCACCCTGAATATAGCAATGTTCAAAATACAGTCGGCTGGTGGTTTCCGGAGAGTCACCGACAGACTCAACGGTTTCTGCATCATAGTCATACGGACCGGCTTCCTGCTTGACCTTTTCCATGAGAGGACCGCAGAACAGTGTGTCCTGGCAGGCGATCAGGTGACAGTTCCGGAAGATACCACGGTCTCCTGCGGCGTAGACTGCGACAGCCTGCCCGACGATTTTGCCGCTCCCGGCATCATTGCGCACACACAGGTTCTCCAGCGTGATATCTCTGTTTGCTGTCAGCAGGGAAAATGAGAGAAATGTACCCTTTTCTTTTCCGTCCGCATCGAGATCTTTGGCACAGGCGGACCAGGTGATGACTGTATTATCAGGATCTGTGCCTCTGAGTGTAACGTTGGGCCGATGAACAATGACCCGCTCATGATAGGTCCCGGGCATGATTTCGATGACCCAGGGTTCGCCGGTATCCGGAATGGCATCAATGGCATTCTGAATGCTTGTAAAACTGCAGTCAGGACCGGAACCAACGTGATATATATGCTGACGGGGGTCTTGCATGATAATGCCTCCTTCTGTGGTTCTGTATCGATGATACACTAGACAGCCGAAAAATCAACAGTGGATTCCCTTTTCATCGGATGCCTGGGGGAAAGATTTGACAAAACCGCGGAGGCATACAAGAAAACGCAGTACAGCGGCTGTACTGCGTCTGATAGCAGAGGTCAGAGGCGTCCCTGAAGAGGACGAAATGTTTCTTCTGCAATCCGGGCTGTTTCTGCAATGGTTTCGAGTGAAAAATGTGTGGTCGGGCTGCTTACACAGATCGCAGCGTGCACTTCATGAGCTGTGTCAAAAAGCGGAATGGCAACGGAACGCATACCGTAGGTGTGTTCCATGTTATCTATGGCATACCCCTGTTCACGGATTTCCGGCAGCATCTGACGGAGTATTCCGGGATCGGATATGGTCAGACTGGTATAGCCGGTCATCGGCATGGACAGTGCGGCATCCAGTGCATCATCGGACATATAGGCAAGAAAGATTTTCCCTGCACTTGAGCAGTACAGTGGTGTGGATTGCCCGGGAAAGGATTCTTCCTGCGGGTAACCTTCCGGCGAAGTAGACAGAACGCAAAGCACCTGTGACCGGTCCAGGATGACATAACTGCAAACTTTCCGTGTGCGTTGCATCAGTGTATTAAGATAAGAGCCAAAGATATTACGCACACCCGAACGCACAACGGCGTTATGTGACAATCTGAGCATGAAAAGGGAAGGATAATACTTGTTGCTGATCGGGTTTTTGACCAGTATACCGCACTGGGCGAGAGTCAGCAGTGTATTAAAAACAGTGCTTTTATTCATTTTCAGCATCTGGGCGATCTCGGTTACACCGAGCTCGGCTTCACTGACTGCAAAGCATGTAAGCACTTCCATGGAACGTTCCAAGGACTTGATGGTGGATTCCGCCGGCAATGACTGTCACCTATCCTTTCTTCGGAGACACGACGGATTGGGTCGCATGAGCACATGATGGGAAATCTGGTATAGATACAATATCGAAAAAGGTATTATGATATACTTATCCCACTTCGCAAATCATAAGTGAGAAAGCATATCTTGTCAAGAGATATCGCGTGAATGAAAACAATGAAAATCATGAAGACCGGGAAAATCGAGAACAGAAGGACGAATGAAATTGCAAGCGATCTCTGTTCGTGCTAGAGTATGGATGCAGGAACTTTATTTCCTGGCAGAATCATGCAAAAAGAGGGGCGTGCGCAGTGCAACGCAACAGAACCGGAAGGTCCCGATGGCTCATATCCCAGCGATCGGCTTCTCTATGGATCGGAACAAGCCGGGGTATCCGGCTATTGCTCAGCTGTCTTATTCTCGTCTGGATGATTGTCATTTTTATGTTTTCCAGTCAGTCCGGTGAGGCATCCATGCAGACCAGCGGTTTTTTGGCTGATCCGATCGTGCACTGGCTGGCTGAGAAACGACAGCTGCAGTATGGAAGTCAGGAATACCAGGCAGTCTATGACCTGGTGCAGATGCTGATACGTAAAACGGCGCACTTTCTGGAGTATATGATCCTGGGCGGTCTGATTCAGGCACTGGTTCTGAGTTTCCGTGACCGTATGACGCTCCCGCTGAGTCTTTCCGGAAGCAGTCTGTATGCGGCGTCCGATGAGATCCATCAGATGCTGCAGGGGGACCGGAGTGGCATGATACAGGATGTGCTTCTTGACAGCTGTGGTGCGTTTGCAGGGATTCTGCTCGGAACCTGGCTGCTTGCCGGTATCCGGCACCGGAAAGAACAGAAAAACCGGGTGCGCGGAAAAGAGAAGTGCTTGTAACTCAAAGGACGGTGTGGTACAGTTACCTCGTTTGGCGTATGTATTATGCCAAAGCCTGTAGAATCAGGGAAGGACTTGGAATTTTACTTATGAAAGCTTTAATCTTGAACTCGGGTACCGGCAGCCGGATGGGGGCCATGACGCGTGAGCACCCGAAATGTATGACTGAACTCAGAGAGCATGAAACCATTCTTTCCAGACAGCTGAAACAGCTTGCTGATCTGGGAGTCCATGATGTTGTGATTACTACCGGAGGGTTTCATGAAGCGATTGTGGATTACTGCAGGTCTCTTGGCCTTCAGCTTTCCTTTACTTTTGTCCGGAATGATCGCTTTGAATGCACCAATTATATCTTTTCCATGGATTGTGCACGGGATGAACTGCAGGACGATATCCTGCTGATGCATGGTGATCTCGTCATGGAGCCCCGTGTGCTTGAGAAAATTCTGAATACAACAGAGAGCTGTATGGCTGTTTCTTCTTCACAGCCATTACCGCAGAAGGACTTCAAGGCTGTGATCGAAGAGGGAAGAATCCGCAAGGTGGGCATTGAATTCTTCGATCACGCTCTGAGTGCACAGCCGCTGTACTATTTCCTTCGTGCAGACATGCAGAAATGGCTCCGTCAGATCCATGCTTACTGTGAGCAGGGAAAAACCATGTGCTATGCAGAAAACGCCCTGAATGAACTCACGGACGAACTGGTTCTGAAGCCATGCGATATCGGAAACTGGCTGTGCGAGGAAATTGACACACCGGAAGACTGGAAACGCGTACGCGGAAAGGTGCAGGAAGCAGAATCGCGAACCGTATACATGTGCTTCTCCACGGATATTCTGCATGCAGCCCATCTGCGTCTGATCCGTCGTGCGGCCCGG
>ONWQ01000423.1 GCA_900321565.1 uncultured Eubacteriales bacterium | reverse complement strand
TGAGCTGCCGCATCCGGGAGAAGGCGCAGCTCCAGCGTCTCGCACTCCCGGGAGACCTGATCTATCCAGGCCTCATATGCCTCCGGCGTCCGGCGGATGAATTCGTGCCAGTCCTCCAGGTCCCGGCTCCAGGTCAGTGCCGGAAACTCTTCCTTGCTCAGTCCTGGCAGCAGCCGGTCATGATAGTTTTCCTCACATTCGATGCCGCCATGCTTTTCCGCCAGCAGATGCACCATGGTGGACTTCCCGGCGTAGGCAGTGCCGGTGATGAAGTAGACGTTCTCAAAGCTCACAGGATTTCCTCCAGTGCTTTTCCAAGAATCAGTTCTGTCGGCTGCTCATGCCCCGGAAAGGGCAGCGTCAGTGCGCCGCAGTCGCGGTAACCCAGTTTTCGCCAGAAGTGCTGCGCGGCTTCATCCGACTGGGTGGAGGTCATCACCAGGTCATAGCCCCGTGCCAGCATATCCTTTTCCCAATGTGCCGTCAGCCTGCGCCCAAAGCCCTTCCGCTGAAAGTCCTCTTTCACATAAAGCAGGGTACAGAAGGGGATGCTGTCCCAGAACAGCGACCAGCGCAGGACACCGATAGCTTTGTTGTCCATTGCCAGCACATATCCCATCTGATCCCTGACCTTGCGGGTGAATTCGGCATCATTCAGATGACGATCCAGAGAAAACCAGAAAGTGCGGTCTGCTTCCGTTACGGGATGAATGGAGATGTTCATGGTTTATGTCCCCTTCTGTGTTCGGCGGCTCCCCGATGATTCCCCGGGAATGGTTACTGATTTTGTTTTCCGGCGCCTTTTCGAGAATCAGTTCCATCGGCTGCTCCGTCATGATTTTAGCTCTGATCCTATGTTCATGATGAATCTGAAACGCAAAACGGGTCATTCATTTGACCCATTCCTGACCCGATAATTCCAAATATCGCTGATTCGCTTTGCAATTCATGATGATCCCTTTGCAGAAGATGTATCTGTTTTCAAACTATTATCGTTTCATTTGTCGGCTTATGAAAGCTGAGCCGATTTTCCGTGGTCGTTGCTCGTTCTCATTCAGGAGTTGGGTTACTCCCATCCAGCATAGCAAGATTTTGCTTCTTCTCAAAGAAGGCCCGCTTCAGCTGCGCGTATTCCGCTACGGTGCAAACTTCTCTGCACTTTGGCTCGAAGGACAGCGTGACTGCAAAGCATTCCCGCATCCGCTCGCAGGGATACAGGCTGCATGCTGCGCAGGTCGGGATGCCCTTTTCCGCACAGCATTTCACGACGCGGTAACGGCACCAGTTCTCCGGCCTGCAACCGTTGCAGGCGATCTCCTCGTTGGAGACGATACGATCCCGGTAGCCGATTTTCATCCAGAGCTCCGCGGTATGGCGGAGCTCGGTTTCCGTTTTCTCATAGGGGTGCGCGTTATACCGGGGACAGGCGGCACAGTCATTTCCGCAGGCCGCGATGATTTTACTGGTTTTCATGAAGTCAGCCTCTATTATTCGCGGGTACCTGTACGAATGAAACGGATCAGCTCCTCCAGATCGTCGAATTCATCGTAATCCCCCATGATGCCCTCGCGATGATAGACGACGCCTGCCTTTTCATTGCGTTCCAGACAATCCAGCAGCTCTTCCACACCATACCGGCGGGCAAATTCCGCGAAAGCCCGGGCTTTGATCTTGTCCGCATACAGCCCTTTGAGGCAGGCGGCGGGCTCGCATTCATAGCAACCGGCGATCCCTTTGTCGATGCCGCAGCGGCGCACCTCGCACCACTCCGCATCCTTGCACCAGGAAAGCTCCTGAAAGCCGTCCCGCCGGCAGCCCTTGCAGAGCACGTTTTCCGAGCACAGACAGCAGGCCAGCCCGCAGCGGGCGATACCCAATTCACGTTTCATCCGTTTTTGCTTCCTCCATTATCGTCCCGCAGAAAGCTTCGATCTCCTTCTGCCGTGATTCCACAGCCTCCCTGTATTCCACGCCGCACAGGCCCAGACGGCCGCAGCATTGAATCTCCAGGTGGCCGTAAAAGTGCTCAATGGTGCTGATAATACGCTCGCATTCCTTCATGCCCGGGCCGGTACGCAGGGCAACAACGTAACCCTTTTTACCGGGCGTGAGCGACGCGTAGGGCTCATGGGTATTGCACCAGGGCGTGCAGCGGTCGATGAAGGTCTTGAACTGCCCGGGCACATCCGCCCAGTAAGAGGGTGAAACGCAGATGATGATATCTGCCCGTTCAAATTCCTGCATCAGCCGTTCCACATCGTCATGCATGACGCACTCTGCCGTTTGATGGCAGCTCCGGCAGCCCCTGCAAAAGGCAATGTTATAGTCGTCAATGCACACGCTCCGGACGGAGAAACGCGCAGACAGCTGCCGGGTAATGATCTCGGCAATCGCCGCGGTTGCACCATCCCGGACGGGACTGCAGTTGATGATCAGTGCATTCATGCAGTTCCTTCCTTTCTCAGTTTTTTCATTCTTCGCGCAGTGTGTCGTAGAACCCATAATCCACCTGTCCGTGCATCTCCTCCAGCGCTCCGGGCGCGAGCTCCTTCACCATCATGCAGCTGACATGGGGCAGATGAATGTTCGGCCCGGCCACGATGCCATGGTCGGCGCTGGTGACAAAGCCTCTGGGATTGTAGTTCTTGGGGTTGCCCTCCACCAGGACTGCCCGAAATCCCATCACCTGCGCCCGACGGAAGCCCTCTTCGATCAGTGCTTTGGAAATGCCCTGCCGCTGGACATCCGTCCGCACGGCCACCGGCGAGAGGAGCAGCAACTCGTTCTCATACCGTCCTTCGATGTGAAAGCGGGAGAACATCGCGTAGCCGAGAATTTCCTCCATACCGCCCAGCATCAGCAGTTCCAGCTCAGGCAGATAATACTTCTTTGCCCGGATCTCCTCCACCAGACGGCGGACGGTGCAGCCCTCCTCCGGGCTGTCCCAGTCAGTAAACACCCGTTCCACCATGTCCAGGGAGGGGGAGAGGTACCGGGATTCCATAGGCTTAATCATGCGGTCCATAGTCAAACCTCTCAATGTATGCTCAGTGCGGATCTGTCGGGAAAAATATAGCATATGAAAAACTGTCGCGCGAGATGGTTTTCCCGGGGACTCTCAGACGGTCTTCGCTGCGATGCCGCTGCAGACGCTTACGTCTGATCCGGATAATCCCAGAAATGCCCTTTGTGGAAATTCTCGTTGCACAGTGGCCTGGCTGTCAGCCGGAAGATGACGCAGCCGTCCGGGCACACGACGGTTTTGGAATACTTTCCGTCGCCGCCTACGTTTTCCAGATCGCCGCCGCTGCGTACGGCCTCCATCAGCGGATACAGCATCATCATGGTCTTGGAGCAGATCCCATAGCCCTGCTGATTGACCGGGCAGCCGTAGGTACAGGTATACCGGTCGCCAATCTCCTCGCCGTTGCGACAATAACGTTCCGTGTGATCCCCGTGCAAAAAGCCGGTCACGTCGACTGTAAACTCATATTCCTCATCGTACCACTTTTTCATTTTACTCACCTCATGACGGCAGATACATCACATAGATCTGACAGGGGTTCGCCTCGTCCCACAGCCCGGGAATCACCTCAAACTCCCTGAAGCCGCAGGACTGATAGAACCGGTTGGTGATGTCATAGTCCTCATAGACACCCATCTTGACAGTCTTGACCTGCATGAACAGGTAGCCTTCATCCAGCGCGATGGCCTTGGCTGCGTCAAACAGGCTTTTGCCGATCCCGCTGCGGTGGTGTTCCCGGAGCACGCCCATTACCGCAAGCTCCACCGTCTCCCGGCCTGTCTCCTTCAGACAGAGGAACCCCACATATTCGTTGCCTTCCCTGGCGGCGACAAAGATCTCATTTGCGCTCTCGGCAATGTATTGCTCCCGGCTCTCGTCGATCCCAAACCAGTCGCGCAGTGCCTCCAGCACTTTCCGGGCGATGGCCTTTTTGCTTTCCGGGTTTTCGATGCATTCAATCTTAATCAGCGACTTCATACAGTTTCCCCATATAATACTGCTCCTGAAACGCAACGGTCTGCAGGATTTCGTCCCTGTCAGGCCTGCATCCGTCGGCGCTGACGATCCATTTGTCCTCGCAGTCATTCAGCCTGTGCAGTACGGCGGTCACCGTTCCCGTGAAGGTCCGGATGGGTCCGGTTACGCCGAATACATAGACATCCTGCTCTTCTCCGTCCCCGCCGATGATGCCGTCCACATAGCCATAGTTGATCGGGTAGATCATGTCCGGATGCCGGGGATGGGCGCTGCCCATGGGGCGGTCGATGGTGCCGGTGACGGTGCGGCCCAGAATGCCGCTGTAATCCGGATGCCCGATTTCCATCCGGTAGATCCGGCAGTCGTTGCCCTGTGCGTTCCGCATGGTTTTCCAGAAGGTGCAGCCATATTGCTCATACAGCCCGGTATGATCGGTGGAGATGTATACGCAGGGAAAGCCGTCTGCCTTAGCCAGCCGGTATACATGCTCCAGCAGCTTGCCCATGCGCCGCTTCCCGCGGTGCTGCGGGAAGGTATACACGAATCCTGCCCAGGGCGTCAGCTCCTCCGCCGGAATCTCATCCCGCTGGGCATAGGTGCAGAAGGCGATCAGAGAATCTCCCTCGGTCAGAAGCAGCAGTCTGCTTTTCTCGCCCAGAAGTGCATGGAACCGATGCTCCCGCAGCAGCTGATGCAGATACTGGCCCGCGCTCCAGTCACACTGCCGGATCTCACGCAGCCAGTGCTCCGGATGCATGCAGTTGAAATACTCGACCATCTTTATATTCATCACCACACAAACGGGATCACCTTGTACCTGACCCGCTCCTTATACTCTCTGTACCCGGCCAGCCCTTCCTCCAGCACCTGCTCCTCATTGCGGATGCGCCTGGCGATGATCGGGATATACGCCAGCATGATGACGAAAGAAAGAGGCGAGCCCAGCACCAGCGGCATGGCGAGGAAAAGCAGCAGCGTGGTCATGTACATGGGATGCCGGACGACGCCGTACAGTCCGGTATCGATGACCTGCTGGTGCTCCTGTACCTCCACCGTCCGGGACAGCCATACATTCTCCCGCAGCACTTCGGCATACAGGGCGTAGGCCAGCAGGAACACCGCTGCTGTGGCCCAGGACACCCAGGCGGGGAGTACGATCCATTGGAACCTGAAATTCAGCCCCGCTGCGATGAATGCTGTCAGGAACATCAGCCCGCTGAGGGCGATGACGGCCTTCTGTTCGGACTCTTTCTCCCTGACGTCCAGCCGCTTCCGCAGCAGGTCGGGAGACTTTTGCATCATGACCAGCCCGGCGATGAACATCGGGACAAAGAGAATCCCGATGAGCAGCCACCCCTGCCACCAGGCGAAGGTCCCCGCCGGCAGAAACAGCAGCAGCCCGACCGTCAGCAGACCGCCCAGGAATTTTACGACGGCCTGTTGGAACAGCTTTGCGTTCATCTTATGCCTCCCAGTTTCCATACAGCCACTGAACCGATTGCTTCAGTGCCGCAATGGTTTTGGTTTCCAGCACGCACCGGGCGTTGCGCTCCTCCGCCAGCTGCAGACGGGCGCGCAGGTCAATCTCCCCATTGCCCAGGGGCAGGTGATTTCTCGGCGGCGTTTCCGTGCCGTCGTGAATGTGAAAATGGATCAGCCTTTCCCGATATGCCATGAGAAAAGGAACGTCCTCCTCATGAATGGCTTTGGAATGCCCTATATCCCAGGTCAGGCCGAATTTCGGGCTCTGCAGGAGATACGCGATGGCCTTCTGTTCATACGCCCGAAAACCGTCCGTGTTTTCCACGACGATCCTGATATCGCTGCTGCCGATCCATTCCTCGCACAGGGTGCGGAAGACGGCAAAGGAATGCATGTATGTCTCATAATCCCGCTCATACATCTGCACCTTCCGGTCCGGCAGGGTAATATAGATACCGTGGTGCATGTGCATGTTCAATGTCAGCGGCTGCGTGGGATCGCCGTACCGGTCCCGCAGGGGCAGCAGGACTTTGGCTGCCAGGATGGTCCGTCGGACCGTTTCCAGATATGCCTGCGTCACCAGCGGATTGAAATCCGCGATGTTCAGGTTCTCGTCCAGGTGTATGGTGTAGTACAGCCGGTGCCGCTCGGCGATCCGGGTCAGTTCCTCCGTCCGCTCCAGCCTGTCCACCTGATACTCCGGAAAGTTCATGTTCAGCTCAATGAAGCACAGCCCCAGAGCTTCGCATAAAGTGGCGTTTTCCTCCAGCGTGCGGTTCTCGATCAGCGTCGGCATTACAAACTGCATGAACCGTCCTCCTAAAGGCTGTAATTTTTTGATCGCAACACCGTGAAGTGTCCCTGGAACACCTCCCGGCACAGCCGCAATTCCAGCTCCTGCCGGTGCCGGAAGTGCTCCATCAGATCCTTTTCCCCTGCGAAACCATGGGCCCTGGCATAGGGGGACTCGTCAAAAAACCGGCACATCATGGGGAACCAAAGCTCATGACCCTGCGCATCCGAGCGCTCCTTCCGGATC
>ONWQ01000371.1 GCA_900321565.1 uncultured Eubacteriales bacterium | reverse complement strand
GGCTACGCCCAGGTCTACGGGAAGTACAACACGAACCCCTACGAAAAGCTGGAGTTTGACCTTCTGTACATAAACCAGATGAACGTGGTGACGGATCTCGAGCTTATGTTCAACACCGTCCGCATCCTCTTCTCCAAAGAGAGCACCGAAGGCGTCGCAGCCGGGCAAACTACGGCGATGGACTACGAAAACGAGGCAGATAGTGCAGAAAATCGCTCTGAAATGGCTGTAAAATAGGACGTATTGAACAATAAATGACCGGATCCAGAGATGTTGCTGAAATGTGTACCTTCGATACTCTGCTTATATACGAGCGAGGGTTAATGTAGCAAACACATGTCGGGGGATCAGTCTGTGCTTTTTACTTTCAATACTCTCAGGCAAGAACAGACACATCAATGAAAGGGCAAAAAACCATCGTAAGTTTCAGGCAATAAGAGGCTGGACAGGGATATGTAGATTTCCACAGGGGTGATGACGGTTCTGGGAGCGCGTGTGGATGCCTCAGAAATGGATGTCATAACCTGCCTGTTCTTATCGGGGAGTATCAAGGGCGAAAGCCTAGTATAGTTGAGATAGTAGATAGGAGCTGGTTGAAATGCAGACCAGTATGAAAAGATAGTATGGACGAAATCGCTCCGGAGACTAAGTTTGCCTCCAGAGCATTTCGTGTTGTTTTGGGGATTTGCGTTCCTGAGGAAAGAAATGATTAACCATTGGAGAGATGATATCTATGGAGGAGATAACGGGACTGGTCAGTATTATTATGGCTGCCTATAACGCTGAGAAAACAATCAGTATCGCCATTAACTCTATATTGGCTCAAACATATACCGATTGGGAACTGCTTGTGATCAACGATTGCTCCAGAGATGGTACTGCAGCATTAGTTAGAACTTATTCAGATCCTCGAATTCGACTTCTGGAAAACGATAAAAACAGTGGTGTTTCTATTAGCCGGAAGAGAGGCATGGAGGCAGCAAACGGCGAGTGGATCGCTGTGCTGGATAGTGATGATGCATGGACTCCAGATAAATTGGAAAAACAAATCAAACTGGCGGGCGATACCGGCGCTGAGCTGATCTTTACAGGATCAGCGTTTATGGACGATGATAGCAATACTATTGATTGGCAGCTCCATGTTCCTCCCAGGCTTCCATATCGGAAACTGCTGAAACAGAATCTTGTCTCTAATTCTTCTGTGCTTGTTAAGACTGCCCTATATAAGCAATTCTACGCCGTTGGCGATGAGATGCATGAGGATTTTGCTATTTGGCTTGGGATCACAAAGACAGGCCGTGTTGCCTATGGCATTGATGAGCCGCTACTAATCTACAGAGTGGCGAGTTCATCAAAGTCCAGCAATAAAGTTAAAGCTGCAAGGATGAATTGGAATACCTATCGCTATATTGGGCTCAATCCTATAGCTGCTACCTATTATATGTGTTGGTACGTTGTGAAAGGCCTTTTGAAATACAGGCATTTGAAATAATTAAATCGCGACAGGTGATGAGAGATGAATGAGTATAAGCAGTGCCTTATAAAGATACTATTGTGGTTTCACAATTATTGTGAGGAACATGGACTTAGATATTATCTTGTCGAAGGGACTATGCTCGGAGCTGCCAGGCATCAAGGGTTTATTCCATGGGATGATGATATAGATGTAGGGATGCCCCGTAAGGATTATGAAGAGCTAAAAATCTTGATGGGCAATAATATACATGACGGAAAGTACATGCTTGAAACGGAAGACTCTAAACGTAGGGAGTACCTTGTGCCTTTTGGGAAAATATATGATGTTACTACAAGAATGGTGGAACAAAGACGAATTCCAGTAGTAATGGGGGCATATATAGATATTTTCCCGTTAGATGGAATAGGTGAAACATTAGAAGAAGCAAATAGGAATTTTAAAAGAATAGCATTCCGTCATGATATCCTGACTTCTCGTGCTGTTGTAGTTCGTGAGGGGAGAAAATGGTACAAGAATTTAGCTGTGCGCATATTCCAAGCTTTGCCTGATTTTCTTATTAATGAAAAAAGATTACTGCATAGGATCAATGAGTTGTGCAAGGAAAGATCGTTTGACAATTCAAACTATGTTGGAAACCTTGTGAGTACATATCGTTCTAAAGAAATAATGTTGCGAGAAATCTATGGCCAGCCTAAGTTGTTTTCTTTTGAGGGACATAAGGTATACGGTGTTGCTGATGAGGATGGGTATTTAAAAAGCTTATACGGCGATTGGAGAAAACTACCTCCTGAAGAAAAAAGAAAATCTGCTCATACAATGGAGCAGATAGATCTGCACACCTCATTTTTACAATAGATCATATGAGGAATGACAAATGAGTGAAATCAATGTGGAAGAGAAAATGAGAACGATTAGAGTCTTGATGGTGTTACCGAATCTTCGGGTTTCAAATGGCGTTACTAATTTCGCGATGAATTTTTTCCGAGGGGTAGACCATCAAGTAATTCAAATAGATTTTGCAACCCTTTCGCATCGAGATTCTCCGTATTTAAAAGAAGTGATGGATAATGGCGCAAAGGTAATTGTCCTTCCATCAATCATAAGACATCCAATAAAGCACATAAAAAAATGCAAAGAAATAATAAACACAGGAAACTATAGTGTTATTCATGTAAATACACTAAATCAAGCAATCCCTATTTTGCTCTCAGCTAAAAACCATGTGAAGGTGCGTATCCTTCACTCACACAGCACAAAATTAGGAGAGACAAGACTAAAAGAAAGAATTAATAGAGTGTTTCTCCCTGCATTAAAGAAATTGACAAACTTTTACGCCGCTTGCTCCAGCAATGCTGGAAAGGCTCTATTTGGAGAAAAAAAATTTACGGTTATTCCCAATGTGATTGACACAAACAATTTCAAATATAGCGAGGAGAAAAGCATAAAGATCAGGGAGAGAGAAAAAGTATCAGGATTAAAGGTTGTTGGTTCAGTTGGGCGATTAGCGGAACCTAAGAATCCATATTTTGCACTTGAAGTTGCAAAAAGGATGTTTGCGCAAAGAAATGATATTGTTTATTGGTGGATTGGTAGTGGCCCGTTAGATGCATCAATAAAGCAGTACATTGAGAAAGCAAACTTGATGGACAAAATAAAGTTATTCGGAAGCCGCGATGATATCACAGAATTATTTCAAGCTATGGACGCGTTCTTTTTACCAAGTCTGTTCGAAGGCTTTGGTCTTGCTTGTCTTGAAGCACAAGCTGCAGGGCTTCCATGCATAGTGTCTTGTGCTTTCCCATCAGAGGTTAATATTACGGGAAATGTGCAGTTTATCTCCCTCGACCAGACTGTAGACACATGGACAGAGGCAGTTATTTCTTCTTTGGATAAAAAGGTTGATAAAGGCGCTGCCAATAGGATATGTGATGAAAGCGGCTATTCAATACGCAATTCTGGTCAATTGCTTACAAATTATTTTTATGATTGTTTGAATATGGAAAGATAACATGTTGCTTTATCATTAAGGCGTGTTTTCTTTGGAGGCTTTATCAGATGGCTCGATCTTCTGTTAGGAATATGAGACCAATAAACATTATGGTTTTGTATAACCTGTTCACATTGGTCCTTTTTAGACTATCTGCATGGAATTACCATGTCAATAATTACGGAGAAATATATCTTGTAGTCATAATAAACCTAATTACCTTGTATATCGGGTATTCCGTTGCTATCCGAACAAAAAGAAATGTTGCTCTTAATGATGCTGCATATGAGAGCCTTAAAGATAATGATTACAGAGTAATTCAATTGCTTAAAAAATGGACAAAAATAGCGGCAGTTGTCGCGATTCCAGACATGCTCTATTACTCTAGAATGTGGACTCTTTCACCTGCTCAGATTTTTCAGAGACTTATTATTGGCCTAACAGAGTCAAATCTGAATTATTCGTTAACATTAGGATATGAGAATAGTGGAACATTAGTTGAGAAAATAGTAGTTTTGCTTATTGTGGTGTTGTACACATTCAAATTCGCAGTACTTCCTTTGTCTCTTTTATATTGGCAACAAATTGATAAAAAACAAAAAGTGTTGTGCATTTTTGTTGTTGCTTTAGACATTATTAAATGGTTGCTGAAAGGCATGAATAAAGGGATATTCGATTATGTATTTGTTTTTATTGCGTCTGCTCTTTTTGTTATCGCGAGCAATCAAAGACAAAGACAGTTTGTTTTAGAAAACGAGAAAATACACGAGAAAAGAACCCGACGTGGTCGTGTGGTTCTTATTGCTGCAGTCGTTATGGTATTGGGAGTAAATGTTTTTATTTCTAATAGCGCAGCACGATCCAGCAGATTGACTACAGCATATTATAGTACCTCAATGCAAATCGCAGCCGATCCGGATAACGTTATTCTGAAGTTGCTTCCGACCAGCTTACATAAACCTGTTCTGAGCCTGGAAATGTATTTAACATGCGGCTATCAAGGCCTTTCTTATGCCCTAAGGTTACCATTTAAGTGGTGTTTTGGAATCGGTAATAATCAGTTTACTTTATCGAATTTTAGAGATTTGGGGCTTAATGTTACAAATCTTACTTATCAGGCTCGCGTTGAGGACTCATTTCCGTGGCTGGAATATCACAATTGGCATTCTGCTTACACATGGTTGGCAAATGATTTATCCTTTTATCTCCTACCGTTAGTGTTTTTTATTATGGGATATATATTTGCACTTTCTTGGCTGTCGTCTGTCGAGAAACATAATCCATATGCAATAATTATATTCTGCTTATATATCATACGCTTTGCATATCTTCCAGCGAACAACATTGTTCTAAGTTCGTCGTTCACATTCATAACGTGGTTTGTGTGTATGATCCTATGGTATTTGAGCAGTCATGGGATTGGCATAAAAATTGGGAAAACAATACTTTTCCATCAGAAGTATTGAGGTAGTTTATTATGGCTAAGAATATAGTCTTGGTCTGTGGGGCTTATCATCCAAACTTTTCTGCTACAGGTAATTGTATCAGACAGATTGCGAGAGAGTTTGCCCGCACAGGGGAAAACGTTTATGTAATTGGAAAAAGTTCAGATGGATTAGAATCAAATGAAGTGTTTGAAGGGCAGCAATTGTTTACCGTAACGGACGCTCGAGTTCGTGCATTCGTTAAAGTGCGCGATATCGACAAATCAAGGATTACAGGTAAAGTAGAAGTGTTCTGCATAAAAGCATTTTGGGCTATGCGGCTTCTTTTCAGTAAAACTGGAATGGATGAGGGGCTTGTCCTATCTTACATAAAGAAGCTCGAACAATTGTCTCACATTGGTATAGATGCAGTTTTACCATGCTGTATGCCCATTGAAGCTGTAAAAGCCTCATACCTGTTTTGTAAAAAGAATAACATTAAACTATTTCCAATCCTATATGATCGATATAGTGAGAATGTGGACTTTTTTAGGTTTTCATGGAATCACAAAATCAAGAGGAAATCTGCTCATAGGCTTGAAGAACAAATATTTGAGTATTCAACCACAACTTTTTTTGTGGATAATTGGAAAGATTATTTCGCTAAATATACAAGAGATAATGTGCTTAGAGTTGAACACCCCCTTGTTGTTCATCGTGTATCTAAGCCACGTGAGCTAGAGTGTCCAACTGAGATTAATGCGATTTATCAAGGCGAAATCAACCATCAGATGCGGCCACCCCAGGCAATGCTAACCGCGTTTGATACTATTTCGAAGAATGACACAGACATTAGTCTTCATGTTTTTGCTTCTGGAAATGGTGTTGCAGATGTAGTTCAAGCCAGCGAGAAGAATCCTGTCGGGATCAGATTCTACGGAAAAGTAAGTAAAGAACTTGCGGATCAGTACTATGATTTTGCCAATATCCAAATAATTTTAGCAAATAGGGATAAGGATATTGTTTCAAGTAAGATCTTTGAAAGTGTTGCATCTGGTTATCCAATAATTTACTTCTATTTTTCAGAAGAGGAAAAATCTTACGAATTGCTTAGGAAATATCCTCTCGTTCTGTTTGTCCAGCAGGATAAGATTGACGCGCAGGAATGTGACCGGATAAGAAAATGGATGCATACGAATAGAGATAAGAGAGTGGACTTTGAATTCGTTCGCAAGGCATATGCTGATGCGACTCCTGACCTTATAGTTGAATCGACACTAAAGATGATAGGGTAATAACATGAAGCAGACCTCGAAAAACTTTTTGAAGAGCTTTTCTTTTTCAGCTGGTGCGAACATTATTTCAATGATTGTTTCGGCATTAGTTGTGCTAATAGTTCCGAAAAGCATTTCAACAGAGAGTTACGGATACTATCAACTTTATATTCTGTATATAGGATATGCAGGCTTTTTCCAGTTCGGAATCATTGATGGTATCTATCTTCGCTATGGTGGTGCCTATTATGATGACTTAGATAAACCCAAGATGTATTCACAGTTTTGTATACTGTGGGTGTTACAGCTTGTGGAATTTGCTGTTATTACAGCCCTAGCTCTGGCAATGGAATCTGGTCCTCGGCTTTTCGTCTTGATTGGTTTTGGAATTGAGATGATTCTTGCAAACACAAGAGGAATGCTTACATATGTTCTGCAGGCGACTAATCGAATAAAAGAAGGGGCAATATCGAACACAATTGGACGCCTTGTTTTCTTTACTCTTACAATTATTGCATTGGTTTGCGGGGCCAAAGCGTTTCAAACTATTATTATCGCTGATATCGCAGGAAGAACAGTTGCCTTATTATATTCATCTGTTAAGTGCAAGGAGATTGTGTTCCGTCATTTCCGTGACTTCAAATGGGATTTACGAGAGACAAAAGACAACATTTCAGTTGGATTTATGCTAATGCTTTCCAGCATTTGCAGTCTGCTGATTATGGGTATCCTGAGATTTGCTATTGAAAACAAATGGGGAATAGTAACATTTGGTAAGGTTTCACTTACTTTAAGTATTTCCAACCTTGTTGTTACATTTATTAACGCAGCAACACTAGTGCTCTTCCCTGCTTTAAGGAGAGCAGGAAGCAAGACGTTGACCATTTTTTATAAGACAGTAAAAACATCTTTGATCCCTTTAACATACTGTTTCTTGGTGTTCTATTATCCAGTTTCAAGACTCTTATTGATGTGGTTGCCAAAGTATGCTGAGGGATTAAGATATATGTCCATCCTTTTTCCTTTGTGTATATATGAGGGTAGGATGTCGTTACTTAATAATACGTATCTAAAGACTACTTGTGATGTTAAACAGATTTTGAAAATCAATGTATCCTCTGTAATTGTAAGTATTTTGTTGACAGCTCTTTCTGTTTATACATTGCAAAACCTTGAACTATCAGTATTATCCATTCTACTTGCAGTCATGTTCCGCTGTTTATACGCTGACTTTGCTGTAGCAAAAAAGATCAATTTAGAGGTGGTTAAACCGACTGTCATGGAGCTCATTCTAATGGCGTCATTCATCATTCTCTCGTGGTTTGTTAACTCATGGGTAAGTACAATTGGGTACTGTATTTGCTTGCTTGCTTATTTCCTTCTAAATTGGAACCGAATTATTACAGGAATAAAAGAACTAAGAATGGTAATTTAGCGGAATATTATCACGCTGGGGTGCTGTTATGAACGATATTCAAATCGAAGAAGCAAAAAAGATGCAGCTTGAGATCCTAAAGGAAGTTGCTTCATTCTGCGATAAGAATAATCTAAGGTATTTTATTTATTACGGGACATACCTGGGTGCTGTACGGCATAGGGGGTTTATTCCTTGGGATGATGATATTGATATATGCATGCCAAGACCTGACTATATTAGATTTATTGATTCATTTCAACATGAGTATTATTCCGTATTCTCATGGAAGAAAGAAAACTCCTGCCTCTGCCCGTTTGGTAAGGTCATTGATACAAGGACTGAGCTAAAAGAGAACGGTGATTGGGGAGAGCCAATGGGCGTGAACATTGATGTTTTCCCAGTGGATGGCCTTCCAACCAATGATCTAAAAAGAAAAAAATGGATTAATCACATGCGGCTTTGTTGGGGAATGCAAGTCGCAGCAAGTGTCGGCGATTATTCAAGACGCCCTTTGGCTCACAGGATCGAGATTGCTTTGATTAAAACTTTCTACAAGATCGTTCCTATCCAGCATTATTTAACAGGAGTTACTATCAAGCAGGCGCAGAAATATTCTTTCGATGAATCTGAATTTGTTGCAGTAGTGGTTTGGGGTTATGGAATGCGCGAGGTTGTTCACCGTGATTCAATTTTCCCCCTAAGAAAAGTCCAATTTGAAGATGATGACTTCTGGGCTCCGGCAACAGATGAGTGTTTGATACACGCGTATGGAGATTATATGCAACTTCCACCAGAAGAGAAACGTGTTTATCGTCATCTGCCGAAGATTGCCTGGAAATAAGGCCGTTGGCTTCTAGTGAATTAATAACTAACAGTGTATAAAGGAGAACGACTAATGAAAGCACTAATTCTTAATTCTGGCCTCGGCTCCCGTATGGGAGTCCTCACCTCGGAACATCCCAAATGCATGACGGAGATTTCATCTCATGAAACCATCCTCTCGCGTCAGCTGAAGCAGATTGCCGAGGCTGGGATTGAGGATGTTGTAATCACCACAGGGTATTACGATGGCGTTCTGGTGAATTACTGCAATTCGCTTGACCTGTCGCTGCATTTTACCTTTGTGAAGAACCCTATCTACGACAAAACCAACTATATCTACTCCATCTACTGTGCAAGAGAATATCTGGATGATGACATCATTCTCATGCATGGCGACCTGGTTTTCGAGAACGAGGTCTTTGATCGTGTGATTGCCTCTCCTGTTTCGTGTATGACCGTCTCTTCTATGCTGCCGCTCCCTGAAAAGGACTTCAAAGCTGTTGTGCGTGATGGCATGGTTATGAAGGTTGGCATCGAGTTCTTCAACGAGGCAATGGAAGCGCAAGCGCTATATAAACTGAATAAAGGAGATTGGAAGGCGTGGCTGGAGAAGATCGTCGAGTTCTGCGAGAACGAGAAGACAAAGGTTTATGCTGAGAATGCTCTGAATGAGTTGAACGGCGCAGCCAATATTCATGCTCTCGACGTGGAAAATCTTCTCTGCTCTGAGATCGACAATTCTGAAGATTTGGCTGTTGTAACTACGAAGCTGAAGGAAATTCAGTCACGTACCGTCTACATGTGCTTCGCTTCCGATATTGTCCATGGTGGGCACATCGCAATTATCAAGAAGGCACAAAAGCTAGGCAAGCTTATCATTGGTGTATTGTCCGATGAGGCAGTTGCATCCTACAAACGTATGCCCCTGGTGCCCGCTTCTGAGCGGAAGCTGATGTTTGAAAACATCGCTGGCGTGTATAAGGTTGTTGAACAGAATACGCTGAGCTACAAAGAGAACCTGGAAAAGTTTAAGCCATCCATCGTTGTCCATGGTGATGACTGGGTAACTGGCTTCCAGCGTCCAATCCGGGACGAGGTTACAGCAATCCTTGCGACCTATGGTGGCAAACTGGTGGAGTATCCCTATTCCAATGATCCAAAGTATGCAGAAATTGATGCCAGAACTCGCTCTGATCTAGCAATGCCGGATATCCGTCGTGGCCGTCTTAAGAGAATGCTAGATGCAAAGGGGCTCGTTACGGTCATGGAAGCACATGATGGTCTGACTGGACTTATCGTTGAGAACACAGTGGTTCACCAGAATGGCGGCGCTCACCAGTTTGACGCCATGTGGATCAGTTCTTTGTGCGATAGCACGGCAAAAGGCAAGCCGGATATCGAACTGGTTGACATGACCAGCCGTTTCCGCACAATTGAGGATATCACTGAGGTTACCACGAAGCCTATTATCTTTGACGGTGATACTGGCGGAAAGACTGAGCACTTTGTGTATACAGTCCGTTCCCTGGAGAGACTTGGCGTGTCTATGGTCATTATTGAGGACAAGACTGGACTGAAGAAGAACAGCCTGTTTGGCACGGAGGTCGTCCAGACGCAGGATACCATTGAAAACTTCAGCGCGAAGATCCGTGCTGGTAAAAAAGCACAGCGCACCAAGGAGTTTATGATCTGCGCGAGAATAGAATCGCTGATCCTTGAACAGGGCATGGAAGATGCGTTGACTCGTGCCTTTGCGTTTGTGGAAGCTGGTGCCGACGCCATCATGATTCACAGTCGGAAGAAAGACCCGTCCGAGATTCAGGAGTTTATCGAGAAGTTCCGGGCAAAGGACAAAACTACCCCCATCGTTCTGGTTCCCACATCCTTTAACTCCGTAACGGAGGAAGAGTGGAAACAGCGTGGTGCGAACATCATCATTTATGCCAACCAGCTGATGAGGGCTGAAGTTCCTGCTATGCAGAAGGCGGCGGAAATGATTCTCGAAAACCATCGGGCCGAAGAATGTGACGCGATGCTGATGCCGTTCAAAGACATTATTCGCTTGATACCGGCAGAGGGCTAAGACATGGAACAGCGGATTCTTAAGGCAAATGAACAATATGCGGTGATAGACACATGGTTTATAGAGAATCATGTTCACTGCGCTATGCTCGTTTGTGGTAAGTCTATAAAAAGGCAAAAGATAAACAACTATTTGGAAAAAGTTCCATCTCAACTCGATGTAAGAATTGTTCGTTTCACGGACTTTCAGCCTAATCCGTTGTATGAAAATGTGACGGAGGGGGTGAAGCGGTTTCGGGCTGAAGCGTGTGATGCAATCATTGCAGTTGGCGGCGGGTCTGCAATGGATGTGGCCAAGTGTATCAAGCTATATTCTAATCTTCCAGGAGATGGCGCTGATGGTGCCTGGCTGAAAGAGAACATAGTACCCAACAATATTCCTTTTCTTGCTATGCCCACAACATCTGGTACCGGCTCAGAGGCCACTCGGTATGCAGTGATCTACTATGATGGAGTAAAGCAGAGTATTTCTGATTATAGTTGCATCCCTAAAACTGTACTAATGGATGCCAGCGTATTGAAGACACTGCCGGAATACCAGAAGAAAGCTACGATGTGCGATGCTCTTTGCCATGCTATTGAGTCCTATTGGTCCATAAACAGCACAGATGAGAGCAAAGAATACTCGAAGGCTGCGATCCATGGTGTAATGGAGAATATAGATGGTTATTTGGCAAATACCGATGAAGGTAACACGGGAATGCTTATTGCAGCAAATACAGCGGGTAAAGCTATTAACATCACACAGACCACAGCAGGGCATGCCATGTGCTATAAAATCACAAGTCTTTTCCGCTCCGCGCATGGACACGCTGCAATCCTGTGCGACCGGGTACTCTTCCCATGGATGGTTGAGAACACTGATAAGTGCATCGACCCCCGAGGTGAGGACTATCTGAAGACCACGCTGGATGAGATCGGAAAAGCTATGGGCTGTGAAGATGCGAGAGAAGGAGCGGAAAAACTGAGAGGCATCTTTGATAGTCTTGGCCTCGAAATTCCGACGGCAACGGCAGAGCAGTTCGAAATTCTAAAGAACTCTGTCAATCCGGTGCGCCTGAAAAATCATCCGATTGCCTTGGATGTAGATACGATTGACGCCCTTTACCATAATATTCTGAATGGAGAAGCATAATGAAGGTTGAGAAGCTTGTTGAAATTATAGGATCCGACTTTTACACCGGTGTGCCTGACAGTCAGCTCAAGG
>ONWQ01000094.1 GCA_900321565.1 uncultured Eubacteriales bacterium | reverse complement strand
GTTGCGCAGATATGTTCACACATACCGTTTTGCAGCAGGTCGTCAGATACAATGCCATACCAGCTGAGCATCCGTCAGTTCCGACCGGATGCGGTCTGTCCGGGCCAGCCCGGTCAGCCAGCCGCGGAGTGCTGCAGACAGAAGCACATACCGTGCCGGATGCACGTGCATGCCGGAATCTGCAAGCAGTGCTTTCAGCAGCATCTCATGACTCACAGGCACTCTGCACAGTTCCAGAATCCGATCCTGCAGCTCTTCAAGGCCGGACAGGTTCTGCATGACCAGCGGACGCACTGATTCGGTAACCTCTGCATGCGACGGTACCCAGAATGCTGCATCCATCTCAAGAATGCTGCGCAGGCTTTCCATGGCCCGGCACATATCCCAGGCATAGACCAGCGCATTCCGCCGGAGGGTTTCCTCGCTCACTACACTGTCTGCAAGAAACACAATCCCGTCTTCTGTCCTGAAACCCAGCATGTCCATGGAGTGCCCGGGCAGCGGGATCAGAGACAGTCCCCGGGGCAGGCCAGCGGTTCGGATTCCTTCCGCACGACTCCCGTCCGCAGTGAAGATCCTGTGATGGAAACCTGCAGGAGCCGGTGCTCCATAGAGCATATCCAGTTCCAGTTCAGGCCGCTCCACAAATGCGAGTTCGCCTTCAGGCGCGAAGATCCGGCAGCCTGTTGCCTGCTGCAGAAAATGATTTCCGCCGATATGGTCCGCGTGGGAATGAGTATTCAGAATCGCCCGGAGTCTGAACCCGCGTTCATTGAACCATGCAAGCACTTCAGCGCCGGTCTTTGTATCCGCGCCACTGTCCACAAGCCACGCGTCCCCGGCTTCATCCAGAAGGACGCCCAGGTTGGTCGTACCCTCCAGAACATAACAGGTTTCAGATAGTTTCCGCGCTTCCATGCCGCATCGTCTCCCTTCCAGGATATTCCCGGGCATTGTAGCAGGGTTGCCCCGGATACGCAATCCTGTACGTCAGACCGTGTTCGTGGTATACTTTCCCTGCCAGGAAACAAAAAAGAACGATTGCACGGTGCAAACGTTCAGGCCGTTTTCCATCAGAAAAACGGAATTATCCGGCATACACGTTACAGAAAGGCGGTGATTTCCCTGCACCGATTGTCCGCACTGCTGCTGGCATTCCTGATCCTTATGGTATCCCCGGCCGCCCGGGCAGCAAGCAGTAAACCCACCGCAACCCCGCCGCTTTATCCCCGGGCCACCCTTTCCCCGGATGCCCCGGCCTATGATCCCGAACACCCTGAAGACCTGGAATCCGACCAGCTTTACTGCTGGTCTGCGATCCTGATCGAAGCGGATTCCGGGGATGCGATCTTTGAAAAGAATGCTGACGATCTCCGGCACCCGGCAAGTCTTACCAAGATCATGACAGTATACCTTGCCCTGACGTGCGTGGAAGATCTGTATATGACGGTCACAGCTTCAGAGCGCGCCGTGAATGTGCCCTCTGACTCCACCACCATGAAGCTCCAGGCCGGTGAAGAAATGTCGCTGATGGACGTGATCTACGGCACCATGCTTCTGTCCGCCAATGATGGCGCGAATGTGATTGCGGAAACGGTTTCCGGTACCATTGAGAACTTTGTGGACCTGATGAATTCCACCGCGCAGCTCATGGGCTGCACCAGCACGCACTTTGCCAACGCACACGGGTATACGGATCCCACGCACTATACAACGCCGAGGGATATGGCTATTATTGCCCGGGAAGCCATGAAACTGGATGATTTCCGGGATATCGTGGCCACCTATACCTATACGCTGCCCAGTACGAACATGTCCAGGGCCAGAACGATCACGAACACCAATGAACTGTTCAATCCGGGTACGGAAGAGAAGGCCAACAAGTACTACTATCCTTACGCCAACGGAATCAAGACCGGAACCACGGATGCGGCCCAGTACTGCTTTGTCGGGTCCGCTGAACAGGACGGCGTCAATCTGATCTCTGTAGTCATGTACTCCGGCAGTGACTCGCGCTGGGCGGACACGATCAAGCTGATGAACTACGGGTTCTCCCAGTACACCAGTATCACACCCATTGACCTGTACAACATGAACCCGATCACCATTGAGACCAGTTCCTACTCACTGCAGGATGCGAACATGGGACGTCTGCGGCTGACCTGTGTGGCCCAGAATGCCACGGATGCGGCCAAGGCCCGGATTACGGCAACCAAGACCGCCATTGACGCCATGGCGAACCGTCTGAAAAGCACGGTCATGATCCAGTATGACCGGGATTTCAAGGCACCTATCGAAGTCGGCGAAGTCATGGGCACGATGACATACTTCCTGGACAACGGAGACCCGGTCGTCTACAACCTGATTGCTTCCCGAAGCGTCGCTGTGCGGGAAAACATGCCCAAGACCGTCGATGAGATCTGGAACGAAACCATGGCTGACCCGAACCCGCTGCCACCACTGAACTCTGACATGGTGCTGTTCCTGTTCGGAATCTCCCTGGTCATCTGGGGGCTTCTGCAGCTTCTGCTGTACCTGCGCAGACGGCACAGGCGCAATCATGGGCATGTACCCAAGATCGGACGC
>ONWQ01000254.1 GCA_900321565.1 uncultured Eubacteriales bacterium | reverse complement strand
TCATCAACCCATTTATATGTAATCCAAGATTTATCATCAAACAATTCTGGTATAACCCTTTGTTCACGTTCGTCATTTAACAACGTATTTTTCTTCAACCAAATCTGGTGATTTTTTACACTTTCTCTTGCTACTTCAATTGGAAGATATTTGCAAATATAATCTTCATTGTACCCATTTCTAGACTTTGTTAGCGTCGGGATGAATTAGCCACCCAGAGTCGCTTTAATTCGACCATTATGGGTCGGAATGAAGCGACCAATCCCAGTCGGATTAAAAGAGCCATTGCCTTCCCCTCCATTTTGATTAAAACTGATGTAAGCCAATGCAGCAGTTCAATCAATTATGGAGGAAAAAACTAATGACCTTAACGAAAGAATAACACAAGCACTCAACGAAATGAAGACTGAACTTGGAGAAAAGTTCGATCTTGATAGGATCAACCTGGCTGAACTTGAACGCAGAACAGGAATTACCCGAGGAAAGTTGCGCAGGATAAAGGCTGCCGGATTTGTAGACAAGCCTCATGGACTGACCGGCCGGAAAGCAGTTGTGACTGTATTAACTGGATTTACAGGGATTATCGATTCGCTTTTGTGTGCGGGTATAACCAACTCGTCTCTCATCTTTGACAGACTTAAGGAGAATGGGTACACCGGTGGTCTTACTGCCATAAAGAATTATATCGCAGCTCACCGTGATCTTGTTCCGGCCAAGCGTCAAGCCGTTGCCCCACAAGGTAACCGAGGAAGGCGGTATCAGACGGCACCCGGAGAAGCATATCAGATGGACTGGGGGTTTGTGGAGGTTGAAACCGAAAACGGAGCCAAGTATAAGGTTGCCTGCTTCGCTATGATATGCCATTGCTGCGGCAAACGGTATATAGAATTCTTTCCCAATGCCCGGCAAGAGAACCTGTTCATCGGTATGATACATGCTTTCATGTACATGGGAATACCGGAATTCGTTCTTACGGATAACATGAAAAGCGTTGTTGTAAAGCGCGATGAAGAAGGCCGCCCCATTTGGCAGAAGGACTATGAGCTTTTTATGGGAAATATCGGCTTCAGTACGAAGCTGTGCAGACCCAGACATCCGTTTACTAAGGGTGCGGTCGAACGCCTTATCCGTTTTGTAAAGGATAACTTTCTTCCCGGCCGTTTCTTTCATGAACTTACAGATCTTAACTACGAGGCCAATGCATGGTGCAACCGCCAGAATGCGGCATATCATAGAGCTGTGGACTGCATTCCGGATGATAAGCATTCATCTCTGTGTATGCATAGGACATCCGCCCTTGAGGATACTATCGAACTTGCTTATTATCTGTGCCCTGAAAGAAAGATATCATTTGATGGATTCGTGAACTATGAAGGCCGTCGTTTTGGCGTTCCTTACTGGTATACGGGCAAGACCTGTCGGGTAATGCGCGACGGGTACGAACTGAAGATTTATGACACACAGATGACTAAGGTTCTTACGGTACATAACGTCACTTGGAGCCGCAGGGACAGTTATTGCAAGGATCAGTTCGCATTTGTTAAACCTGAAGAACATCCGAGTACACCTGTAAAAATCAAGATACAGCAGACGGAACCGCCTCAGTACGATTCGGGGTTTGAAAAATACAACTTTGAGGGGGTGGACTCAAATGGATGATTCGTTGTTTGAGCAGATACAGGCAGATGCTAAGTACCTAAACCTGGATTTCTGTGCACAGGAAGTTGCGCAACTGGCCATGGATCACGAAATGTCTGATGAGAGTGTTCAGGCTGTATCTAAGGTCTTTTTGTACCTTAAGGAAAAGAAAGCAGAAACGATCGTGAACACCCAGCTGAGACTCAGCCGTTTGCCGTTAAAGGAACCGAAGTCGTTTGAAAACTTCGATTTCAGCCTGATTCATGGGAAACAGGTAGATGCGTTAAAGACTTTGCCATCATTGTCCGCACTTTACGCGCATAAGAATCTGGCATTTATCGGCCCACAGGGAGTCGGCAAGACACACCTGGCAATGGCGTTTGGACGAGAATGTTGTCTTAAAGGAATGAAGACATACTTTCTTAAAGCCACCGAACTAAACCAAAGATTCACAGATGCCAGAAAATACGGGCGTGAAAGCTCCGCAATCAATGGATTGGTAAAGCCTTCCTGCCTTATTATTGACGAAGTCGGTAGATGCGAGTTCGACAAAGAAAACACTCAGATGTTTTTTGATGTCATAGATCGCCGTTATAACAAGGAAGGTCCCAATACATTGATCTTCACCAGCAACAAAGGGCCGGATAAGTGGGGCGATTATTTCAACGAGGATTCGTCTCTTTTATGCTCGTTGGACAGAATCTTCGATATAGCAACTGTTTTCATGATAAAAGGGAACAGCTATAGAGGAAAGAAGTGTGAAACGATTGCTTTATCGGCCGGAGATCCGGTTTCGATAACAAAAACAAAATCTTAAAAGAAAGGAGTCGAGCCGCTGCATTGGCTGATTCTGGTTGACTGAGATTGGTCGATTCTAAGCGACTCTGGGTGGTTGATTCCGCCCGACCCCAACACAAAAATGCTAATTGATATGCTAATTATTAGAAAAGAAGAGGAAATGTTTACTGATTAGTCGAGAATTGATTACCAGATATATTCATTCCATTCACTTGTGAGAAGTGCCATAAATCCAATAAAAACAGGCCACTGTACGCAACCGCACAATGACCTGGTTTCGCAGGGCTACAAGAATTCGAACCTTGAAATGACTTAAGTCAGAGTCCGTTATGTTCTGCTCCGCCATCCCAGTATTTATAAGGGTTTGCACTGATAGCTTCAGCTACCTTTGGCTATTTATTTGGCTATCGTATGTTTTTTATCATGCTTGTCCGGCAGTTTTTTCTTCCTTGAGAACTTTTTCTATACTGCTTTTCAGTTCCGGAAGATCCTTTGTTACTGTTTCCCAGGCGGATTGGTAGTCCATGTTAGAATACTGGTGAGCGAATATATCCCTGATGCCACACCATTATTTCCAGGGAATGTCAGGCTGATCCTCACGTAATTCTGAAGATATCACCTTACAGAGTTCACCTATCTGCAAAATACACATACAACAGGCATTATGAAAAACTGATGACGATACAAACCTGTCATAGTCATGCTCAAACATATCACAGGCTTCGTTAACCTGTTCACAATAACCCAGTATCTTCTTTAGTACGATCGATCCTTACCCTTCATAGATCAACATCTCCGAACCGGCAATAGCTTCTCTGAAAGCTTCCTCTATACCTGCAGTGGTAACAATATCTACTGATATTCCCAGTGCCTCCTGAATATCCTGCCGCATAGATGAAAGAGCCAGAAGCGAGAGCGGACGTCCTTTTTCGATCAGAATATCTATATCACTGTCTTCATTTGCGGTACCTTTCGCATATGATCCAAATATATATAACTTACGGACTCCATAGCGTGAAGCTATATCTTCAAGTATTTTTTTTACAAACGCCATATCTTTCACACTAATCTTCCTCTCCAAGAAATACTTAAACCATTCTTTTGCATCCGCTATGGTTTCATTGTCCATACAAAAGAACCCCCTTGTTTACCACTTCATTCTCAATGCCTGCACGGTTCTTCCTGCTTTCAAATCTGCTCTCAGTTCCTATAATGATATCTACCGCCCGGCTTCTGACATCCCTGATAGCCTTATATGCATCTGCTGTCAGATCAACAATATTGCAGGTGCCATCCTTTACAACAATATAGAAATCAAAGTCACTGTCCTCATCAGCTGTTCCGCTGGCAAATGACCCAAAAAGGTATATCTTTATGGGCGATAATAC
>ONWQ01000170.1 GCA_900321565.1 uncultured Eubacteriales bacterium | reverse complement strand
TGGGATGAAATTACAAATTTGCATCCAAATCTTCCATGTTCTGCGGCCACTTTTTCATATATTATGCAGGTAAAGTCCTCTGGACAAAATACACAGGAAAACTTACAGGAGGAAGCTATGAAAAGACGTATTGTATCTATGCTGATGGCACTCTGCCTGATGACCGGCGTGCTTGCAGGGTTTGCATGCGGCGCAGGTGCTGAGGATGTCAAGGAAGCCCCGATGCTGGCCGAACAGGTACAGGCGGGAACGCTGCCGGCTCTGGCGGATCGTATTCCGACAGAAGCGGATGTTTATGTGGAAACTGAGTACAGCCCGGAAGAAACGACTTCCTATGGCGGCACGATCCGGACCTACAATGGCGGCATGTGGTATTTTGGACCGTTCGCTGAAGAACCGCTGTTCCGTCTGGTGGATGATGGCACTGTGGCTCCGAACGTTGCCAAGAGCTATGACCTGTCTGATGATGGTCTGGTGTACACGATTCATCTGCGCGAAGGCATGAAGTGGTCGGATGGTACTCCTTTTACCGCCACAGACTGTGTCTACTATTACAACTATGTGCTCGTTACAGATGTGGATAACGAGACCGGCAAGGTAACCAAATCCAATGCAGGCCGTTACTACAACTGGTACATGACAAAGGATGAGAATGGTGTCATGCGGCCCGCTCAGGTTCGTTATGTGGATGATGTGACCTTCACCATTTCCCTTTACAGCCCCAAGCCCACCCTGCTGCAGGCAATCTGCATTGACAACAAGTGGATGTTCTGTCCGAAAGAATGGTACAAGGACATCATGGTCAATGATGCACAGAAGGCACACTGGAGCGGCGAGACCGATCTCAAGCTGATCGGTGGCGAAGATCTGCCCACGATCACGGAAGAAGAAGCCGTGGCCAATGCTCTGAAGAAGAATGCACTGTACAACTTCGAAAATGCTGCCAAGCTCGGCGATCAGCTCGGCTATCGTTACTGGCAGTATGCAGGCCGTCCTACACTCCGTCCCTGGAACATCACCAATGCTCTGACGGATCAGACACTCGTATTTGAACGCAATCCTTACTACTGGAAGGTGGATACCGCCGGCCGTCAGCTGCCCTACATCGACAAGGTCGAGTTTGTGAGCATGGACGCCAGCCTGTACACCCAGGAAAAGATTGCAGGCAATCTGGACTTCACCCGGTTTGATTCTGCTGATTTCCCGAGCTACAAGGCAAGCGAACCGATGAGCGACTATACCGTATATACTGAAGTCTCCCCGAGCTGGACCAGTGTCGGATTCGAACTGAACCTGTCCTACAAGGATGAACAGTACCGTACCCTGTTCCAGAACATTGATTTCCGTCATGCTCTGTCCATTGCTGCAGACCGCGAGGAAATCAACGAAATCATCGGTAACGGCATGATGACTCCTGCACAGTTTGCAGCACCGGCCGGAACAGGTGACTATATCGAAGGCGCACTGGAAAAATGGATTGAGTTTGATCCTGATACAGCTAACCAGCTTCTGGATGGTATTGAAGGCATCAGCAAGGACCGGAATGCAGACGGCTTCCGTACTTTTGTCGGCGGCGAGCATGACGGCCAGGCCATCACCATTGAAGTGGAAACCCGTGCGGACGCTCCCAATGATGCTCAGCTCGTGGCACTCCTCTCCAAGTATTATAAGCCGCTCGGCATTCAGCTGGTTGAATCCAACAACACCGACAACAATGCCCGGAACGAACGCTACTATGCCGGCGACATCTACATGGCCGCTGTCAATTCCAGCTCCGGCTCCTTCAACATCATCCTTCGTCCGGATGCCGTGGCAGCCAACCGGAACAACTGCGCATTCGTAGGCAAGTATGGCCTCGAGCATGCAGATGCCATGACTCCTGAACCCGGTTCCGGCATGGAAGAACTGGTCAATGCAACCAAGGCTCTCGTTTCTGCAAGCACGTTTGAGGAAATGCAGGTCGCTGCCAAGCGCATTGCTCAGGCTCACTATGACAACACCTTTGTCATCGGCTTCGTAGTCAGCGACAGGACCTACGATGCTGTCAGCAACCGGATCCACAACTTCCGTCAGGGCTTCGTCAACTGTGACGAACTCCGCTTCCTCGGCTACACCAAGCCGTACACCTGGTTTGTCCAGGACTGATCGATATCCATTCACGCAATCAGCCGGCAGTCTCAATGGCTGCTGGCTGATTGCTTCTTGAGAGAAAAACAGGATACCCGGTGCCGACGCGGTAGCGGACCCTGCCTTATGAACAGGAGAGACATCCATGGCAAAATTCATTATTAAGAAGCTTTTGATCATGGCGCTTACGGTTTTTCTGATCTCCTTTGCAGTGTTCTTCATTATCACGCTGCCGCCGGGAGACTTCCTGACCAACTATGTCGGACGCCTGCTGGCTGCGGGCGAGCGGGTGAACCAGGCTGAGATTGATGCGCTCCGGGCAACCTATGCCCTGGATCAGCCGTTCATTGTGCAGTTCTGGCGCTGGTTCAGCAACATTATTCTGCACGGTGACTTCGGTTATTCCTTCTCACTGTCCATGCCGGTCACCACAGTCATTAAGGCATACATTGTGCCGACCATGGCGCTTTCGATCGTGACCATGCTGTTCACGTACCTGGTTTCCATACCGGTCGGCATTTACAGCGCGGTGCACCAGTATTCCTTCGGGGACTATGCATTCACGACCATCTGCTTCCTGGGCCAGGCCGTGCCGAACTTCCTGATGGCGATTCTTCTCATGTTCCTCGCATTCCGTCTGACCGGGGACACCATGCTTGGTCTGTTTTCTCCGCGATTCCAGAATGCACCCTGGTCATGGGACCGTGTGGTGGACCTTCTGAAGCACTGCATTATCCCGATCCTGGTCATCGGACTGAACAATACATGCGGCCTGATCCGTACCATGCGCAGTCAGATGCTGGACGAACTGAACAAGAACTATGTCATGACCGGGCGGGCCAAGGGCATGAAAGCCGCTGCAATCCGCTACAAGTACTGTGTGCGTGCTGCTGTCAACCCGATCGCAGCATCCATCGGCTGGTCACTGGTCAATATCTTCACCGGTACGACGATCACAGCGATTGTGCTGAACCTGCCGTCCATGGGCACGGTCATGTATAATGCACTGATCAATCAGGATATGTATCTTGCCGGAAGCTGGCTGTTCCTGATGGCGATTGCCACGGTTGTCGGTACGTTCATTTCCGATGTGCTGCTCGCATGGCTGGATCCGCGGGCGCGCAAGGAATACCTGAAGGGCTGAGAAGGGAGCGGAAAAGAATGAAAACAAAAAACGGAACTCCAGCCCGGAAGGTGCAGGAAAAGAAAAGTGACAAATATTACTATGCGTCCCAGTGGCGGCTGATGGCACGCAAGTTCCGCAGGCATAAACTGGCCATGGTCAGTACTGTGGTCCTGCTCATCTTTTACCTGATCGCCATTTTCGGCAATTTCATTGCTCCGCAGGGCACGGAACAGTATGAAGGCAGGTATGTGAACTGCCCGCCGACGCGGGTGCATCTCTTCCATGAGGGCAAACTGATCGGACCGTTTGTATACGGCCTGAAGACCGAGCGTGATCCGGTCACCTATATGGCACAGTTTGCAGAGAATACAGAGAAGATCTATCGCATCCGCTTCTTTGCCCAGGGCGATGAAGGCGGTGAATACCGCTGGCTTGGACTTTTCCCGTCCAATCTGCACCTGTTTGAAGCTGAGGAAGGCGGCCGTGTCTTCCTTTTCGGCACGGATAATATGGGACGTGATCTTTTCTCGCGTGTGATCCTGGGCGCACAGATCTCGCTGTTCATACCGGTTGTCGGCATGCTGATGACCCTGGTGCTCGGGCTTGCCATCGGATCCCTGGCCGGCTACTTCGGCGGCTGGGTGGATACGGTGATCCAGCGTGTGATTGAGGTTGTGCGTTCCTTCCCGCAGGTACCGCTGTGGATGGCACTGTCTGCGGCAATCCCGAAGACCATGAAACCGGCTCAGGTGTTTATGCTGATGACCGTGATTCTCTCGCTTGTTTCCTGGCCGGGGCTTGCGCGTGTGGTGCGCTCCAAGTTCATATCGGTCAAGAAGGAAGACTTTATCATGGCCGCAAGAATCTCCGGCGCTCCGGCTTCTAAACTGATCACGCGGCATATGATCCCGAGTTTTCTGAGCTATATTATTGTGGACATGACCATGGCGATCCCCAGCCTGATCATTGGTGAGACCACGTTGAGCTTTCTGGGACTCGGACTGCGTTCTCCGGCTACCAGCTGGGGCGTCCTGCTGCAGGAAACCAATAAGCTGGAAACGATCATGTTCTATAACTGGAAGCTGATCCCGATGCTGTTTGTGTTCCTCAGCGTGCTCGCGTTCAACTTCATGGGTGACGGCCTCCGCGATGCGGCGGACCCGTATAAGTAAGGAGGTGTCCGGTATGAAGCGTACTCACAGGGAACACACCCAGGCGACCTATGAAATGTCGCCTGAGCATATTCTGGAAGTGAAGGACCTGCATGTGCACATTGCAGTGGATGACTATGACCTGCATGCGGTGCGGGGCGTGAGCTTTTCACTGAAAAAAGGCGAAACACTCGGACTGGTCGGTGAATCCGGCTGCGGCAAGAGTGTGACCAGTAAGGAAATCCTGGGCATTAACCCGAATAACTGCACAGGCTCAGGCCAGATCCTTTACCGGACCAAGGCCGGCAAAGTGCTGAACCTTCTGGAGCTGTCACGGGATGGTGAAACGTATCGTTCCATCCGCGGTTCTGAAATCTCCATGATCTTCCAGGAGCCGATGACGGCCTTTTCACCGCTGTATACCATTGGCAATCAGCTGGCTGAGATCGTGCTGCTGCATGACCCGAAGGCAACCAAGGCATCCGCAAGGGCGCATGTGCTTGAAATGCTGAAAAAGGTTGGTATTGCCAATCCGGAAAAGCGGATTGATCAGTATCCGCATGAGTTTTCGGGCGGTATGCTGCAGCGTGCACTGATCGACATGATGCTGTGCTGTAATCCTGACATCCTGATTGCAGACGAACCGACAACAGCACTGGATGTGACAATCCAGGCGCAGATCCTTGAACTGATGCGCAGCCTGCAGAAGGAATTCGGCATGTCCATCCTGTTCATTACCCATGACCTGGGGACCGTGGCAAACATGTGTGATCATGTGGCGGTCATGTACCTGGGTGAAATCATC
Organism: uncultured Eubacteriales bacterium; assembly: GCA_900321565.1. Lineage (GTDB taxonomy): Bacteria > Bacillota > Clostridia > Christensenellales > Aristaeellaceae > UBA2943. The sequence continues at coordinate 8,796 of ONWQ01000170.1, read as the reverse complement.
GAATTCGGCACGGTCCATCAGATCTTCCATAATCCGCAGCACCCGTATACCCGGGGACTTCTGCGTTCACTGCCGAAGATGAACCAGAGCAGGGAGAAAAAGCTCTATATCATTGACGGTGTCGTACCGCTGCCGGTGGAACTGCCGCCATGCTGCGGGTTCCATGACCGCTGCGAAGCGTGCATGGATGATGTATGCCCGAAACGGGATATTCCGGAATTCACAGTGGAACCGGGGCATATGGTGCGGTGCATGCTGATGGAACAGGGGGCAAGGAAGCATGGATAATGTATTACTCGAGATCAGAAACCTGTCCAAAGTCTATGACAGCAAGGGCGTGAGTGTCAGGGCACTGAGCGATGTGAACCTGACAGTCATGCGTGGCGAAACCATCGGGATTGTCGGCGAGTCAGGCTGTGGCAAGACAACGCTCGGCCGGTGCGTGGTGCGCGGCATTGATGCAACCAGCGGCGAAGTTCTGTTCCATACCGAAGACGGCGTGATTGATTTCCTCAAGGCAACCGGTGCACAGATGAAGAAGTACCGCAAGGATATTCAGATGATCTTCCAGGATCCGTACGCAAGTCTGGACCCGCGCATGACTGTCTTTGATATCATCAGCGAACCATTGCGCTATAATACCAGAATGTCGGCCAAGGAGATCGAGCAGGCGGTTGACAGGATTGCGGAACAGGTCGGACTGAACAAGGCATACCTGCGCCGGTATCCGCATGCGTTTTCGGGCGGACAGCGGCAGCGCATCGGGATTGCGCGTTCCCTGATTCTGCAGCCGAAACTGATTGTCTGCGACGAAGCGGTCTCGGCACTGGACGTGTCGATCCAGGCGCAGATCATTAATCTGCTGGAAGACCTGCAGAAAGAGTATCACCTGACCTACCTGTTCATCTCACACGCACTCAGTGTGGTCCGGCATATCTCAGACCGCGTGATGGTCATGTATCTGGGGCGCATGGTTGAGTTCGGCGAAACCGAAGCACTGTTCGCGCATCCGATGCATCCCTATACACAGGCACTTCTGTCTGCGGTGCCGCAGCCGGACCCGGACATCAGTGTGGACCGGATCATACTGGAGGGCGAGGTGCCGAACCCGGCCAATCCGCCGTCCGGGTGTCATTTTCATCCGCGCTGTGCGTACGCCACAGAGCGGTGCAGGACTGAAGCACCGCCACTGGTGAATCATGACGGCCGGCTGGTCGCGTGCTGGGAGTGCGGTAAATGTCAGGGTAAGACCTGAAGTACGGGAACCCATGAATCAATGAAGAGCAGGATGAGCCATGAACAAGAATATCAGTATCCATATCAGTGACCGGGCGCATTATAACCTGACACTGAATGTCTACAACTGCGGGAATCAGGACCTGACCATGGAATGCAGGGAACAGCCGGACCATTATATTCTCTACTTTGTGAATGAGGGACGTGGCTCGGTCACGGCACGGCATGTGACATTCAAGGTGGAGGCAGGACAGGGGTTTGTGGTCTTCCCCGGTGTGGAGACACAGTTCCAGTCGCATTACAAGGATACCATGAATGTGACCTGGGTCGCCTTCTCGGGGTATCTTGTGGACCGGTACCTGAGCCGTGCAAATCTGTCCGTGTATGAACCGGTCTTCAGCGATAATGCGGCCGGGGAAGTCCACGCATGCTTCAATGCCCTGCTGGCGGCTGCACAGCGTTTTCCGAACCGCTATTGCAAGATCATGGCGCAGCTGTACAGTATTTTCGGGTTCCTGCTTGATAATGTCATGCCGGAAACGCGTGCGGAAGCGGTAACACCGGAACTGTACCTGGTACGCACCCTGGACTTTATTGATACGAACTATTTTGAGAAGATCACGATTGAGGATATTGCAGCCGGGGTGGGCGTATCCCGCAAGACACTGGCTGCCGTCTTTTCCAGTCTTACAGGGTTCACACCCAAGGACTACCTGATCTACTACCGGCTCAGCAAGGCAGTGGACCTTCTGCGTGACACCAGCATGTCGATTGACACGATTGCTTCCTCTGTCGGATACAATGATCAGTTCTATTTCTCCAAGCAGTTCAAGACCAATGTGGGTATGACACCGTCCGAATGCAGGCGGCTGATGGCAGCAGACCCGACATGGCGGTTCCAGTCACCCATCGATCATGTGCGGCAGCAGTATCGCGCGCCTTCGTCCAATGAGAAACCACCGAAGTTCTGAAAGGATGCTTACCATGAAAACGGTTGTGCATATCATACCGCATGCGCACTGGGACCGGGAATGGTACCTGCCTCTGGAATGGCACAGGGCACGGCTGCTCAGTCATCTGGATGCCGTACTTGCGCTTCTTGAGCAGGACCCGGCCTATACGTATCACATGGACGGCCAGATGATCGCTGTGGAGGATTACCTGCGCTTCCGGCCGGAACGTGAGGCGGACATCCGGCGCTTCTGTCAGGAAGGCCGGCTGCATCTCGGGCCCTGGTATGTTCTGCAGGATGAGTACCTGACATCAGGCGAAGCGAATGTCCGCAATCTGATGCTTGGTATGACCATGGCTGCCAGGTTCGGCCCTGTCTGCCGGATCGGGTACCTGCCGGATGCATTCGGGAACGTGGGACAGATGCCGCAGCTGTTCCGGCAGGCGGGACTGGAAGCGGCCGTGTTTGGCCGCGGTGTGACGCTCAGTGAGACTGCCCCGGACCCGGATGCGCACTGTGTACGCCACAGCGAATTCATGTGGCAGAGTCCGGACGGGAGTGAGGTACCTGCCATCTTCTTTGCCGGATGGTACAACAATGCACAGGAGATTCCGGCAGAGCCTGACGCGGCCAGGGTGTACTGGGATGCACGTCTTGCGCATGCACGGCGGTTTGCGTCCACAGGACACCTGCTGTTTATGAATGGCAGTGATCACCAGCCTGTCCAGAAGGATCTTGCGCAGGCACTGGATACAGCCCGGGCGCTGTACCCGGATATCGAGTTTGTGTGTTCGGATTTTGAGCATTTTCTGGCCTGTGTCCGGGCGGACAGGGAAACGTGTCCGGAAACGGTCTGCGGGGAGATGTGCGGGCAGGAGAGTGCCGGGGATAATACACTGTGCAATACGGCTTCGTCCCGCGCACAGATCAAGGCGCTGAACCGGCGCGCTGAATCTCTGCTGGCACTGACGGCGGAGCCGCTTCTGGCCATGGCCAGGCTTGCCGGGGGTGCATATGATCCCGCACTGCTGCATGAAGCCTGGCGGCTGCTTATGGAGAATCATCCGCATGACAGTATCTGCGGCTGCGGGATTGATGCAGTACACCGGGAGACGGTTGCGCGCTATGAAAAGAGCTTGCAGCTCGGCGAACTGCTGACCGCACAGGCGGCGGATACCATGGCGGCGCATGTGTCAGCCCCGGTGGATACCGAAGCTGCGTTCGTAATCCTGAACCCGTCACCGTGGCCGCGGAAGGAACCGGTCACGGTCACGGTCGGTACCGGACGCAGGTATGGCTCCCGTGAGGCATATACTGCACTGGAGCAGGAGTCCCCGGGAACCTGGACCGTGGTTGGCCCGGACGGCCAGCCGTGTATGGCAGATGTGGAGGATATCGGGATCGGGTTCGGGTATGAACTGCCGGATGACCGGTTCCGTCAGCCGTACTTTGAGCACCGCTTCCGCGTGACAGTGACGGCAGACCTGCCGGCATTCGGGTTCAGTGTCTATGGGCTGCGCCGCGGCACGCCATGCGCGGGCACAGGCCTGTGCTCTGGTGAGCGTGCCATGGAAAACAGGCATGTGGCAGTAAGTATTCATTCTAATGGTACCTTTGATCTTGAAGTTCGCCACAGCGGGCGGGTATACCGTGGCCTTGGACTGTATGAGGATGCCGGGGATGTCGGGGACGAGTATATTTTCCGTGAAACGAGTGACGGCCGGGTCACCAGTGCGCATGAAACGGCAGAGATTACCTGTACGGAGAACACACAGCAGCGGACAAGCTTCCGGGTTGTGCTGAATCTGACACTGCCGGCAGGCGCAGACGCTACTCTGGAGCATGCGCAGAAATCCATGGAGCCAAGACTGCAGCGGAACATACACAGAGGCACGGAATACGTGACGGTCCCTGTGAAGATGACTCTGAGCCTGACGCCGGACAGTCCGCTTCTGAGCATCCGGGTCCGGGTGCAGAACCGTGCCCGGGATCACCGGCTGCGGATCCTGTTCCCCACGGGCACAGACACGCATACACACCTGGTGGATTCAGTATTTGATGTGCTCGAGCGTCCGGATGTGCCGGGCCCGAACTGGACAAACCCGAGCCGCTGCCAGAGGATGCAGTATTTTGCAGCGGTGCAGGACGGGAAAGCCGGGCTGGCTGTACTGAACCGCGGTGCCTATGAGTATGAGATTCTGGATGAAGCGCATACAGTGGCTGTGACACTCCTGCGCTGTGTGGGTGAGATGGGTGACTGGGGCGTGTTCCCGACACCGGATGCACAGTGTCAGGGTGAGTACGAAATGACACTGGGTCTTTTGCCGTATCAGGACGACGGCTTCCGGGAAAGCGGCTGCCGCGCAGCCATCCAGTTTCAGACAGACCCCGTATCCAGACAGCTCCGGACAACGGATGCCATGCTTGGCACCTCAGGCAGTTTCCTGGAGAGCAGCGGACCGGTTGCGGTCACAGCATGCAAGCCGGCTGAGGACGGAAACGGAATGATTCTGCGCGGTGTCTGCACAACGCAGGCCGGAGGCACATGGATGCTTCAGGGACCGGGTGTGCAGCATGCGCATCTCAGCGATATTCTGGAGCATGAGGGTGAGGTCCTGCCCGGCAGCGGGTCTGTGACAGTGCCTGTGCGGGCAAGGGAAATCAGGACAGTGAGGATTGAAAGCTGCTGATATGGAAAAGAAGCTGATTATTTTTACGGACATCGGGGATACCGTGATTGACGAGAGCACGGAAGTCCGGAAAGTCCCGTTTGGTGTGGTCCTTGAGGCGCAGTGTATTCCCGGCGCCCGGGAAACCCTGCTGAAACTGCATGCGCAGGGCTATACGATCGCCCTGGTGGCAGACGGGCTGGAACAGTCTTTCCGCAATACCATGCAGGAGCATGGGCTCTCGCATGTGTTTGCGGCCTGGGTCGTTTCCGAACCCCTGGGTGTGGAGAAGCCGGATCAGCGGATGTTTGAGACGGCGATGCAGCGACTCGGGCTTACGGAAGCGGACAAGCAGCGTGTGATCATGGTCGGGAACAATCTTGCGCGGGACATGGTCGGAGCCAATCGTTTCGGTATACGTTCCGTGCATATGGACTGGTCGCCGCGCTATCCTGACACAGCCCGCGTTCCGGAGGAGACACCGACGTATACCGTGCACAGTCCGGACGAACTTCTGCCGCTGGTAGAGTGTCTGGAGCGACAGCTCGAGGAGAAACAGGACGCATGATACGCAAGATCTTTCTTGTATTCAAAACGCATTTTGATATCGGGTTCACGGACCTGGCTGAGCATGTCATCCGGGGATACGGACATCAGATGCTGCGCGAAGTCATTGAAACCTGCCGGGCAACGGAGGACATGGGCAGTCTCCGGTATGTATGGACCATGCCGGCATGGCCGCTGAAGTATATCCTTGAGCATGGGGATCCGGAACTGCTTCCTGAGCTTAGGCATTATATCGACAACGGCCAGATTGTGTGGCATGCGCTGCCGTTTACATCGCATACGGACTGCTGTGCACCGGAGGAATATGTTGCTGCGCTCGGGATTTCAGGGGAACTGGCGGAATGCTTTGGCAGGCCATGCCCGGTCTCCGGCAAGATGACCGATGTGCCGGGGCACGGGCTGATGCTGCCTGAACTGCTGAGCTGTGCGGGCATCCGGTTTCTGCATCTTGGCTGTAATGAGTTTGCCATGCCTCCGGCTGTTCCACGTCTTTTCTGGTGGGAAAGCCCGCAGGGCGGGCGCGTGCTGACCATGTATTCGAAGGGTGGTTACGGGACCAGCCTGCTGCCGCCGGATGACTGGGAGTTCCCGGTATGGATGGCACTGATGCAGACCCTGGATAACTGCGGACCGCAGAGCGCGGACATGATTGCACAGATGGTTGAAAAGATCCGCCGGGTATACCCGGAGGTCGAGGTTGTGTGCGGGAGCATGGATGATTTTTATCATGAGCTTGCGCAGTGTGATCTGTCCGGCGTGGAGGTCGTGCGGAAAGATCTGGCGGATACCTGGATCCATGGTGTGGGTTCATATCCGGCAGAGGTTGCGCAGCTGCGGGCAAACCGCCGCCGCGCACGCATGCTGCACAGTGCGTATGCGGCCCGCCTGCGGTCGGGCGGTGCACCTGTGGAAGACTGGAATGCACTGTGGTCTGTGTATGATGAACAGACTGCATTGTTTGAAGAGCATACCTGGGGCGCGGATGTCAAGAGTTTCCTGGGACCGGACCGGGTGTACGAGAAGGAAGAGTTCCTGAAAGCGCGCATGACAGAACCATACCGGTTCATGGAACGGTCCTGGGATGAGCAGCGCGGACGCATGCTTAAGGCCAGGGCAGCCCTGGACCGGATTGCTGCAGTGCTGCCGGGCGCGGAAGCAGAACCTGACAGACTGCATTCACTGTGCTGCGACAAGACGGGCGATGTCTGGAGTGTGCAGTCACCGGATTATGTGATGCAGCTGAATGCCCGGACCGGTATGATTGAGTCCGTGACCGACCGGCGGCTTGGCCGGGTGATCCTGAAAAGCCGGGATGGACGGGGCGTATTCTCCTACCGTTATGATGTGGCCGGGATTGAAGAGATCCAGACATTCCTGCGCAGGTATGGCTACCGGTTTACTGACTGGGGCATACTGGACTATGGAAGAAGCCATTACCCGGAATGCGGGCATGTCACGGGCATCCCGCGCCCGGATACCTGTCAGGTGGAATCCGACCGGGTGGTACTGCACTACACAGGTACAGAGACGGCCGGGAGCTACGGCGACTGCCAGGGCGTGACGGTGAGCGTAAGCTTTCCCGAGGACGGGAGTATTCTGGTAGACCTGGCACTGGAGGGCAAGCAGGCATCCCCGTTCATTGAAGCCGGCAGCCTGATTATTCCGCTGGCTGAGGCGGACACGTATCGGCTCGGCAGGCCAATGGCGTTTGTGGATCCGGCGCGCGGGATTGAATACCAGGCAAACCATTCATATTACTGCCTCGAGGATGAAGTGACAGCGCTTGGTGGTGGTACGGCCGTGACGGTAGAACCGCTGGATACGCCGCTTCTGTCCATCGGTGCATCCGGACTGTACTGCTATGAACCCGCTTACCCGGAAGGGCGCGCACCGGAATTATGGTTTAACCTGTTCAATACCATGTGGGGTACCAATTTCCCGCAGTGGATTGAAGGAAGTTTCCGCTTCCGTTTCCGCATCCGGTCCTGTGCAGCCGATGCCCTGACACCCGTGCGTGGTGTTCCGTTTGCCCGGCAGGCGGAGGGCATTCCCTGGCCACTGGAGGTCGTGCGCACTGTGCAGTGCGGAAAGGGGCTGCTGCTGCTTCTGCGGGATCATGGGGGCCGGGCGGAGCAGAAGACGATCACCTGGCCGCACGCAGTCCTGGTGGAAACAGACATTCTGGGCCGTATCACCGGTGTGCCGGCAGAGGATGCACTGACGATCACGGTTCGTCCGTATGGTGTGCACAGTATTCTGGTGACACCGGAAGAAAAAGGAGACAGACTATGACGATTACATACTACGGCACGGCAGCCGGCGAGGGATGGCCCGGTGTATTCTGTGACTGTCCACTCTGTCGCCAGGCACGCCAGCTGGGCGGAAAGAACATCCGGACGCGTTCCCAGGCACTGATCAATGAGGACCTGCTGCTGGATCTTCCGCCGGACACATACATGCATACACTCTATGGCGGGCTGGACCTTGGTAAGGTCCGCACGCTTCTGTTTACCCACAGTCATTCCGATCACTGTTATCCGTCCGATCTGGAACTGCTGCGTGAGCCATACTCGCATACTTACGAAGGGATGCTGCATGTCTTCGGAAACGATGCGGTGGAACGACGCGTTTTCCAGAAGTGCGGAAGTCTGGGTGGTGAGCGGGAACGCTTCACTTTCAGCCGGATCATGCCAGGAGAAACGGTTATGAGCTGCGGGTATACCATTACGGCACTCCGGGCACGGCACGCGCCGGCGGAAACGTGTCTGTTCTATCATATTGAGCAGGATGGCGTGGCTGTGCTCTATGCGCATGATACCGGTGCGTTCTCGGAAGAGAACCTGGAGATGCTTGCCTCCCTGACGCCACCACGGCTCGTCAGTATGGACTGCACACAGCAGAGCCATCGGGACGGTGGGTACCATATGGGGCTGGAGGACGCTGCGGAGCAGAAGGAGATTCTGCTGGCACGCGGGCTCGCGGATGCAGAGACGGTCTGGGTCGTCAATCATTTCTCACACAATGGCGGCTGGCTGCATGAGGAAATGGCCAGGCGTGCCGCAGCATACGGCATGCTGGCATCCTATGACGGCATGCGGCTGGAGTTTTAAGGAGAAGCGGATATGAGCATACTCTATGATGCCCGGGAACATGTCTTCTGTCTGGATACCCCGCACTCAAGCTACCGGATCGGTCTGACGGATGCAAGGCAGTTTGTGACGCATCTGTATTATGGCCGGCGCATACCGGACCATGTCCCGGATCAGTCTCTCTGGCTCGGACTTGAGCAGCCGGAAGCGTTCTCCGCGACCGGGAACCAGGTTCGGTACCTGAACAGCCTGCCCATGGAGTACCCGACAGGCGGCACCGGGG
>ONWQ01000148.1 GCA_900321565.1 uncultured Eubacteriales bacterium | reverse complement strand
CTATGCCTGTCATGGGAAAACACCCCGGAACTTTGCTGTTTCACCTGACGGAAAGTATGTTCTGATCGGAAATCAGGACAGTGATACGATTGCTGTCTGCAGGATTCAGGAGAATGGTGCCCTCTGCTGGATCCGGAACCTGGACTTCCCGACACCCGTCTGCATCCGGTTCCTGAAGGATGGCTGGGACAGGACCTGACAGGTGTTATGAGAAGTTCTGCGGGTCGGGACTGACGGGCCGGTGAATTTCATGTTGCCTGTACCGACCATGTAAGACATCTGCGTTGCATCTGATTTCACTTGACCCGTGAGCCGGGAATACATCCCATCCGGCTGGCGGATCTTTTGTTGTTACCGTTCTTTCCGGGCGGCCTGCGCAGCGGCGAGCACACGCTGTTGTCCCTGTGCTGATGAAGGATCTTTCAGGCGGACTGTGACCAACCCTGTGCACATACGTTCAGGTGTGCCAGACGATATGCCTGAAATTCCGGAATGAAAAGGTACTGGCATTTTTTGCTCCCCGGCACAAAAAATACGCCGCGTGTGAAGATCGCACGCGGCGGGGTGTATGATCCGGGGAATGTTTACTTGCGGAGAAATGCCTTGTTTTTCCTGATCAGTTCAATGCGCTGCCGGACACAGTCCACACTGCGGCCGGGGTCAGAGGGCGTATTGAAGACATAATCCGCCAGTCTTTCCATATCTGTAGTGGCAACATGCAGCCGTGTATCACTGGAAGCGTAATAGATGTATACGGTTCCGTCGGGCCCGACAATGGCGCCATTGGTGAAGGCAACATTGCTTACATCGCCCACGCGTTCATAGCCCCATGGACCGATCAGGAATCCACCGGGTTCGGCAATGACTCTTGCCGGATCATCCAGCGCAGTGGCAAAGCAGTACACGACATACCGGAGTCCGGCCGCGGTGTTGCGTACACCATGGGCAATATGAATCCAGCCTTTGTCTGTCCGGATCGGGACTGCACCTGCACCGTTCTTGCTCTCTGTGATCGTATGATACCGGCGGATGGATGTCATCCGTTCCTCATCAATCACGGCATGGGTGATATCGCTGCACAGGCCGAAACCGATGCCGCCGCCGGAGCCGGTCTCGATGAAGTCATCCATGGGCCTGGTGTAGAAGGCATACTTGCCGTCCACAAACTCCGGATGCAGCACAACATTGCGCTGCTGGGGAGAATGCAGTGTCACAAGATTGGGAAGACGCTCCCAGGTTTTCAGGTCTCTGGTGCGCACGATGCCTGCAGCGGCAACGGCAGCGGACAGGTCCTGAACTGAGCTGTCCTTGCTCTCCGAACAGAATACGCCATAGATCCAGCCGTCCTCATGCTGTGTCAGGCGCATGTCATAGACATTGGTTTCCTCAGGACAGGTATCCGGAAGAAGGACCGGTTCATCCCAGAACCGGAAGCCGTCCACGCCGGAATCACTCTGGGCAACGGCGAAGAAACTTTTCCGGTCATTGCCTTCCACGCGGGCAACCAGTGTGAACTTTCCGTCCAGGAGGATAGCACCGCTGTTAAAAACCGCATTGACGCCCAGACGCTGCATCATATGCGGGTTTGCTTCCGGATCCGCATCATAGATCCAGAATGGCGGGATATGATCGCGTGTCAGAACGGGCTGCTCCCAGCGCTCAAAGATCCCGTTATACCAGTCACGGTTGATATTGTTTTTTCTTCGGATCAGGTTTTCATACTGTGCTTCCAGTTCCGGATAAGTCATATTATGCCTCCTCACAGTGCCGGATTCCGGCGCAGAAACTCCATACACATGCGTCCGTTATGATACGGGCATTTCCAGGGCTCCACAATAGGCTCGTCCGTACCCGGTGTACCGTCTTCATTCAGGTACCAGAACCATTCCGAACCGGGCCGCGGGTCCACCAGTGTATCCCGGATATACCTCCACTGGCTCAGGACTGCGTCCCTGTAGCGTTCCTCACCGGTTTTTTCATAGGCATTCAGGAAACCGAGGAGCGCCTCTGCCTGTACCCACCAGATCCGGCGGGTATTGACAATACCTCGTTCACATTCATTGGCGAACCCGTGATCTGTGAAGGCTGCACGCCAGGTGTGATCTGCCATCTGAAGAAGCAGGGGCCGGATCCGGGCTGTGACTGCCGGGTCATTCAGCGCTTCCAGTGTTTTTTCAGCCAGCCAGCTGGTTTCAATATCGTGCCCGAAAGAATGCAGGTCAATCAGGGTCTGGTATTCATGGTCAAAGAATACTTCCTGACGCTGTCTTTCATGGTTGTAGATTTTCTTTTCAAAAATATCCAGGATTTCATACAGCCGTGCCCGGACTTCCTTGTCGGGACAGGCTGTATAGAGCCCTGTATATCCTTCCATGACATGCAGAAGCGTGTTCATGGTCCGTGTGGCCATCACACCGTTTTCGCTGAGCTTTTCATTGCCGGCAGGCTGCCAGTCGGCCGTGAAGGCTTCCAGGTAACCGCCTGCATCCCGGCAGTGCTCTTCCACACACCGGAACAGGGTCATGGCCAGGTCCAGCGCTTCCCTGTCCCCGGAAGCACGGTACCATGCAGAGAGGGCATAGATGGCAAAAGCCTGATTGTATGTATGCTTGGTCGCATCCGCAACGGTGCCGTCAGCGTGCACCGACCAGTATACACCGCCGTGATTCTCATCGGTCATGCGCCGGAGCATACTGTAGGCGTGGCGTGCATCCTCCAGAAGGGAAGCATCTTTCAGAAACATGGCGGCCTCTGAGAAGAACCAGAGAATACGGCTGTTGAGTATACAGCCCTTGTCTGCATCCGGATGCCGGGTCAGGTCATAATCCACCTGCCCGATGAAACCGCCGTTTGTATCGTCCCGCAGGCTGTGCCAGAACGGAATGATATGCTCCGTCAGCTCCCTGCGGATTTCCGTCTGAATGCTGCTGTTCATGATTCGTCCTTTCCCGGCTGCTTACCGCAGGCCCGGTTCCGTATCGTTTTCGGAGACAACACTGTGTGCACGGATATAATCCATCAGAGGATCAATCTCAGTGAATGCAAGCCCGAGATAGGTGTCAGCGGCTCCATAGTAAATGGCGATCCGGCCGGTGTCCGCGTCGGCCAGTGCAGCGCACGGGAAGCAGACATTCGGCACAAACCCACGTTCTTCATACCATTCCTCGGGGGTGAGCAGGAAGTTCTCACAGCGGTATTTTACCCGGCTGGGCTCATCCAGGTCCAGCACGGCGGCACCGAAGGAATACACAAATCCGTTGCAGGTACTGGAAACCCCGTGATAGAACAGAAGCCAGCCCTCACTGGTTTCAATGGGCGCTGCGCCACTGCCGATCTTGACAGACTCCCACCAGTTTCTTCCGGGACTCATGACATGGCGGTGCATGCCCCAGAATTTCATATCCGGGCTCTGGCTCAGCCAGATGTCTCCGAAAGGCGTATGCCCGCTGTCACTGGGACGGGAAAGAAGCAGGTAATTCCCGTTGACCTTTCTGGGGAACAGCACGGCATTGCGGTTAAAGGGAATGAATGGATTTTCCAGACGAGTAAAGGTCCTGAAATCCCTGGTCATGGCCATGCCGATGGATGCGCCATAGAAATCCTGGCACCACATGATATAGTACGTATCCTCAACCTTCACAAGCCGGGGATCATACGCATAAGGCGGCAGGAACGGCTTTCCGGTTTCATCTGTGAACGGCACTTTTTCCGGATCAATCTCCCAGTGGATACCGTCCGGGCTTTTGCCCATGTACACATGCGGGATGCCGTTGATCTGTTCACCCCGGAACACCGCAATAAAGCCATCTCCCCACGGGGCTGCAGCGCTGTTGAAGATGCGGGCTACTCCGGGCAGAGGGTTACGCCCGATCACAGGGTTTTCACTGTAGCGCCAGACCGGTGCGTCATGCCGGTCGTTTTCAGGACGCGGCTGCCACGGCAGGTTCGGGATACTCTGAGAGAAAATTCGGACTTTACTCATGTTATCGCCTCCATAGGGATGCTTTTTAAAACTGCCGCACCCTTTCGCCTGGGAAACGGTGCGGCAGTATGCTCAGCCTTTGACCGCGCCTGCGGCAAGACCGGAATAGATGGCCCGCTGGCAGAAAATGAAGATGATCAGGATGGGGATCATGGTCAGAATCACGCCTGCACAGATTACATTATAGCGGTTCCCGAAGGGGCCTGTAAAGGAGTACAGGGCGGTGGAGATGGTAACAAACTTGGTTTTATCCTGAAGATACAGGTTGGCGGTATAGTAT
>ONWQ01000545.1 GCA_900321565.1 uncultured Eubacteriales bacterium | reverse complement strand
GCATTCAGGCAGACAGGACGATGAAAACCGGATATAACAAAACAGAACCGTCATTGGGCGGTTCTGTTTTGTAATCCGGTCTTTTCAATTTCCGGCTGTTCAGGATGGATACCGGCGACGGATCAGCCTGAGGACATTGTCATGGCAAACCTTGCTGATGGCACCCTGTGAAAGCCTGTCCAGCAGTTCATAGTACTTGATTACTTCGGCAGGATAGGTTTCCCAGTGCCCCACCTTGTCCGTCCCGATCAGTACACGGTCCTGATAGTATTCCACGAATGCTGCCCAGTCATCCAGTGAGTTGCCATCTGGATACTGAGTCGGAAAACGGTCAAGAAAATAGTAGTCGTAAACCAGCCAGGAAATATCCACGTACAGATTCGGATATGTATCGAGCAGCCTGGAAGCGATTGCAATGAGGTCCTGGACTTCGATCCGACGCGAGATACCGATATGCGCCCAGATGATGCGGCACTGCGGATTGTGCTTCAGTGCTTCCTCGAGTTCGTGGAGGTACAGGATCCGCTCTTCATTCTGTGCGGTAAGATTATGATGCACAAGCACGGGCAACTGTTCATCCGCAGCGAGGTCGAATATATCCAGAAAAGCCGGACTGTTCAGGTGCGGTGCCTCGCCGTAGGTCAGAGCAGTCAGATCATCGTGACGGCTCATCAGTTCACCGATACCGCACCAGAAATCCGGGTACAACCGGAGCAATTGCTGGATATGATCTGCTGCAAAGCGGTCATTTCCATTGATACCGCAGCAGAACGGGAAGAAACGCTTTTTGACTTCCAGCGGTTGTGCCATGAGTTCTTCAGCAAGAATGAAGTCGGTAGCCGAGTAATAGTAGCAACGGCTGTCATTGCTCAGATAATAGGATGGTGCTGTCTCCATGCTGGCATCCCACTGCTTGGCAATGGGCATGCCGAAGATGACAGCATGAGAAACACCGGACAGGTCCATAGCATCACAGAGTGCAGGGAATCCGTCTGTATCCTCCAGAAAATCGGTGAAATGGAGATGACTGTCGATCAGGCTGTACCGGACAGGTTCCGCAGGTGACTGGATCTGGATATTCCGTTTGGTGGCAAAGGCAATACTGGCTCTGGTGGCAGAAGAAACCACTTCAGGATGTTCCGCCTGTGCGGCATGTGGGAATATCATGGCAGCAGAGGCTGCGGTAGTGCCTGCGGCCAGGGTTTTAAGGAAGGAACGGCGTGTCATGTGCATGCGATTTCCGGCTTCAGAGTTCATAATGCGCCTCCTTGTGACTTGGACTGCTTGCCTGGTTGGTGAGTAGTGTGCATAAGGGGCAGTGGATCAGAAAACACAGATAGGATCAACAGCGGGAAAAGCTGGACGGACTTAGCTCCACTGGCCATCTGACAGAAAATGCTCTGACGAATATATACCTGCGTCGTGTGGATACGGATGTACCACGACTTCGCGATCAGCGTGCATGGACGGGTCCCATTCCGGGCATAAGGCGGGATCCGGAATGTGTAAAGAAAACGGTTTTTTCTCGAGAATAATCCTGACGTAATCGTGGATGGTGCGAAGGGGCTTGTCAAGCACAATGCCACCAAGGCGTTCCGTACACATGGTCTGTACATGATGATTGTCAGAACCGCATGTGATCGGGATATTGAGGAAGTAACCATACCTCATGGCAAGGGTATTCCATACAGGTTCGTTGGCTGTATTGACTCCTTCAATCCCGTCTACAGCATAGGGCAGGAGATGGATTTTGCGAATATAATTCCGGGCACGGAACGGGTGTGCCTGGATGATACATCCGCTATCCTTATGAACCGCAGAAAACTGCTCTTCGCGCGTCCAGTGCTCCATTTCCGGATGCTCAAGCAGCCACTGCTTGTCCAGACCGTAGATCAGGTATTCGTCCCCTTCAAAGTTTTCTTCCCATCCGAAGAATACCGGAAAGTTGTGGCGGAGGCCTTCGTTCAGTGCATCCTCATAACCGGAGCAGAACTGATGAATGCGTTCTGTCCAGGGCAGGTCTTTCGGAACACGGCAGTTTCCACGGAAAAAATGGTCGGTTATGATGATACCGGCATATCCTTCATCCATATATCTGAGAATATACTCATGTCCCGGCGTGTCGGAGCAGGCACTGGCTTGGCAGGTATGCATGTGTGTCTCATAGAGATATCCCATGATGCGTCACCTCATTGACATTGTGTTTCCTGGATTCATGACCCGGTCAGCATGTGGAGGCGGTGGCACGCTGACGAAGTGTTTGGAGAATACTCTGATCAGCGGGCAGCCAGTTCAGAGAATCAAGTTCCTGAAGTGAAAGCCACTTTGCGTCTTCTGCTTCGACAAGTGTCATCGAGCTGCTGACCAGAGTGCACAGAAAGCAGTCCATGGAAAGATGAAAGGCAGGATAGTCGTATTCGACGGTGCAAAGCAGCTCCTGAATATCAATATCTGCTTTCAGTTCTTCCCGGATTTCGCGGACCAGAGTTTCTTGCGAAGTTTCACCGGGTTCCAGTTTGCCACCGGGAAACTCCCAGTAATCTTTCCATTCTCCATATCCGCGCTGAGTGGCGAAGATATGATGATCTTTGACGATGATTGCGGCAGCAACCCGGACTGTTTTCATGTTATTTAGGCTCGGACACCCGTGACTTCAGTCGTGGGAGGAGAGCCATCTCTCCTTTCTGATACGTAATGTTTTGCAG
>ONWQ01000015.1 GCA_900321565.1 uncultured Eubacteriales bacterium | reverse complement strand
GGACAGACCCGGACATGGCAAGGTACTCGGGATGGAACCCGTACGCGACGCAGGGACTGGCTCAGGAGACAGTCAGGAGATTCATGGCAAGCTATGAAGAAGCGCATGCCTATTCATGGGTGATCGATGTGGATGGCCTGGTTGTGGGGACCATCGGGGCCTATGATTATGCGGAGGATCAGATCGAAGTGGGCTTCAGTGTGGCCCGGACATGGCGCGGACGCGGCTTTGCCACAGAAGCACTCAGGAAAGTACTGAAGTATCTGACGGAGAACGAGGGCATCTCCTGTGTGACCGCGTGGTGCGCAGGGGAAAACGCGGCTTCGCGCAGTGTCATGGAAAAGGCAGGCATGCACCGGGTCCGGACCGAGAAAGACGGCCTCAGGGTCGGGGACAGAGTATACGACAGACAGATCTATGAATACAGACCGGCAGGCCGCGGACCGCAGGCGTGATGTGCGGAATTGCATGCACAGGGAGGATGATCATGCGAATCGGACTCGTTTCATACCGCTGTGAAAACCGGAACACGGCATTCAATATGAGCCAGATTGAGCGGGCCATGAAGTGCTCGGCAGGCCATGTGGACCTGCTCTGCTTTGGCGAAGCGTTCCTGCAGGGCTTTGACGCCCTTTCCTGGGACTATGAAACGGACAGGAGCATTGCGCTTGAGCTTTCCTCGGAAACCATGGGACAGCTGCGGGCCTGGACAGTACAGTACGGGATTTCCCTGCTGACGGGATACCTGGAAAAGGACGGGGATACGCTGTACTCCTCCTGCGCCGCTGTGTCAGGCGGAAGAATTGTGCATAACTACCGGCGGATCTCGAAGGGCTGGAAAGAGTTTCCCAGAACTGACGGGCATTACCGGGAAGGCAATGAAACGGGTGCTTTTCAGCTGCACGGCCAGGAGATCACCGTAGCCCTGTGCGGTGATCTCTGGGAGACACCGGAACGCTTCCGGACGGAGCATCTGCTGATCTGGCCTGTCTATGTGAATTTCACCGTAGACGAGTGGAACGCAGGCATGCTGGATGAGTATGCAGCGCAGGCTGCCCTGGCAGCAGACGACGTTCTTCTGGTCAATCCCCTGGACCGTAATCCGGTGAACCATGGCGGGGCCTTCCATTTTCACGGCGGGAGGACTGTAGCAGGGATTCCGTTTGATCAGGAAGGGATCCTGGTTGTGGAGATCCCATAGGCATCCGGCCGGTTCCGGCCCGAAAGGGAACCGGGACGGACCGGAGTTTTTTCATGCGGACAGGCGCATTGTCCGGCTGTGCACAGGTCTTGACGAAAAAGGAATCCGTGTATATACGTAAAAAGGAATCAACGACTGCATGCGCCAGACATGGGAGCATGGATCGATCTGTCCGGATGATCCGGACATCCGGGATTGCAGGATGCTCAGAAGGGCGACGTGAGGATCCCGGGCAGACTAACAGAGAAAGACGCCGCGGACTGCGGACTGTGAAAGGAGCATACAATGCAGAAGATCAGACTGGACAGTTTCATGGATTTCAGGATGCTTTCTTCCGTGACATTTTCGCCGGACGGGGAGAAGCTGGCGTATGTGCTGACCGGGATTGACCGGGAGAAGAAGGAATATGTCAGCCGGCTGCGGCTGCGCGTCGGAACAGAGGACAGGCCCATGGTCAGTGATGGCAGGGTCGGTGAGTTCTTTTTTGAGGACGCGGAGCATATCCTGTTCGCAACGGACCCGCGTGACAGCAGGAAAGATGAGAAGGATAAGGATGAAACCGATGCATCCACTGTGCTGTACCGGCTGCCGCTTACGGGCGGCGAGGCGGAGAAAGCGTATGAGTTCCCGCTGAGTGCCGGCGGTTTCCGGCGCCTTGAGGACGGGAACCTGCTCATGACCGGGGAGATCAGCACGGAGAACCCGGACCTGTATC
Organism: uncultured Eubacteriales bacterium; assembly: GCA_900321565.1. Lineage (GTDB taxonomy): Bacteria > Bacillota > Clostridia > Christensenellales > Aristaeellaceae > UBA2943. The sequence continues at coordinate 985 of ONWQ01000015.1, read as the reverse complement.
TGCTGGAAGGCGAAAAGAGGAAGAAGGCGCTTGACCGGATCCGCGAGGATAAGGACTATGAGGTGCTGACGGAATCACCTTTTGTTTCCAATGGCCGGGGGCTGATCCAGGGCAAGCGCAGTGCGCTGTTCCTGTATATGGTCCGGGAGAAGAAGCTTCGTCGTCTGACCGGAAAAACCACGGATGTGGGCAGTTTCCGCGTCCATGGCCAGGAAGTCTATTTCAGTGGTGTGAACTTCCGCAGCCGCCGCCCGAACCGGGAATGCGTGTACCGGCTGAACCTGGAAACGGGCAGGACGGAACAGATCCTGGGACCGCGCCTGCTGATCTACGCGCTGGAGTTCATCGGGGACACACTGGTCGTGATTGGTGCGGACGGCAAGCGCTTCGGGGACAATGAAAACCCGTGTGTCTATACATTGGATCCGAAGACGCTGGAGCTGAAGCTGCTGAGCGATGCGGATGTGTGTTTCGGGAATGCCATGCTGACGGATGTGGAATACGGAAGCAGCCGGTTCACCAAAGCGGACGGCAGTTTCCTCTATTTCCCGGCACTGGAGCGGGACGGATGCAAGCTGAAGCGCATGGGCCCGGATGGCAGGATCGAAACCATGGTCTCGACACCCGGGCTCCTGAGCGACTATGACGTGCATGAAGGCCATGTGATCTTTGCGGGCATGCCCGGCATGGGACTGCCTGAGCTTTACGAGGCGGAAGAAAACGGGTACCGCTGTCTGACGCACTGGAACACAGAGGTACTGAAGGATGTCTATGTGGCACAGCCGCAGCCGGTCACGGCCGAACTGGACGGGGAAGAGATCGATGGCTGGGTCCTGCTGCCGGAGGACTATGATCCCGGAAAGAAGTATCCGGCCGTACTGGATATCCACGGCGGACCCAAGTGTGCCTATGGTCCGGTATTCTTCCATGAAATGCAGGCATGGGCAGCCAGAGGTTACATTGTCTTCTGCTGCAATCCCCATGG
>ONWQ01000065.1 GCA_900321565.1 uncultured Eubacteriales bacterium | reverse complement strand
GGCAAACTGTATCTGATGGATGGACTGACAGGTGAGCAGGTTTCCATGCTTCAGCTGGAAGGTACAGTGAATGCATCTCCTGCGGTTTATAAGGATACACTGGTCATCGGAACGCAGGGTAAGGGTACATCGCATATTTATGGTATTACACTCAGATAAAGCAAAAGCCCGCGAAAGCGGGCTTTTGCTTTACTCTCAGATCAGTGTTTCTGTTTTCCGGGAAAGAGCTGGGACCATGTGCTTCTGGCATAGGAAAAAAAGGCAGCAATCGTCATAGCCACAGAAGCCCACAGAAGTACAATGTCGGCAGGAAAGTGTGCATCTGCCAGCTGTGTATGAAAGAATCCGGTAATCAAAGCAGCTACAAAAAGGCAGGTCGCGGTTTTCCCGATAATATTGGATGGTATGACCACATCACGGTTCAGCAGAAGCAGTGCTCCGATAATCATCAGGATTTCCTTGATAAACACAATGCAGACTGCAGGCCATGGAAAAGCACCTGTGATGGTATGCAGCAATAACGCAGTAAGGACAAGAAGCTTGTCTGCCAGCGGATCCATCAGTTTACCGAATGATGTAATCTGATGATTTTTTCTTGCCAGATACCCGTCCAGCATATCGGTAAGACTGGCGACACAGAAAAAGATCAGTGCACGAATGGTATGACCATCTAGGTACGCCATAGCAAAGACGGGAACCAGGAAGAGCCGAAAAAGTGTGAGTACATTGGGAAGATTCAGAGAATCTCTTAACAGCGAGTAGATTTTTTCTTTCACAGGAAAAGACCCTTTCATATCCAGTCAAAGTGGACGCATTCATTATATCATGATGTAATGAATACGCAACCAAAAGAAACAGAAATGGCATGGAATACATAGCTAAGAGCATAGACGGATATGATCAGAATCTGTATAATGCATGCGGAAACTGTATTAGTGTTGCAGGAAACTGTATGGAGGAGAAAGCATGCCAAGAGCAGACGGTCGGAATTATGATGAACCCAGAAAAGTAAAGATTGAGACAAACTTTATGCGGACAGCTGACGGCAGTTGTTTGATTGAAACAGGAAACACCAGAGTGATCTGCACAGCCTCAGTGGAAGAAAACCTGCCTTCCTGGCGCAAAGCATCAGGACTTGGATGGGTGACTGCAGAATATGCCATGCTCCCGGCATCTACAGGACAGAGAAAACGCAGGGATGGAGTTACCAAGGATGGGCGCAGTGTTGAGATCCAGCGCCTGATCGGCCGATCTATCCGCCAGGCAGTGGACATGCGTCTTCTGGGACCGCGGACAATCACACTGGACTGTGATGTTCTGGAGGCGGATGGCGGAACCCGGACGGCTTCTATAACCGGAGCGATGGTGGCACTGACCCTGGCTGTGGACAAACTGATGAAAAGCGGGAAGCTGCGTGTATCGCCGATCCGGCATCAGGTGGCAGCGATAAGCTGTGGGATTGTTGAAGGAATCCCCTGCCTGGACCTCTGTTATCAGGAAGACAGCAAGGCCATGGTCGACATGAATGTCATCATGAACGAAGAAGGTGCCTATATTGAACTTCAGGGTACAGGAGAAGGCCGTGCTTTTTCTCAGCAGGAGCTCCAGACGCTGACTGGGTATGCGCAAAAGGGGATTACTCACCTGATGAAAGTCCAGCGCGAGGCGTTGGGCGAGAGCGCTGCAAGAATTGTGAACAGACCGGTCATGGTTGCAGCCAGTGGGAATGCACATAAGATTGCTGAACTGCAGACCATTTTTGGTGATCGCTATGAGGTGATCTCCATGCAGGATGCCGGATATTCTGATGAGATTGATGAAAATGCGGATACGTTCGCCGGGAATGCAGCCATCAAGGCGGAAACAGTCAGTGCTGCTACAGGTTTTCCTGTGATTGCGGACGACAGTGGACTGATGGTGGATGCACTGGGCGGAGCACCTGGTGTGTATTCAGCGCGCTATTGTGGTGAACATGGGAACGATGAGGCCAATAATGACCTGCTGCTGAAGAACATGGAGAACGAGACGAATCGAGCGGCTGCGTTTCATTCGGCAATAGCTGTGAAGTTCCCGGGTGAAGAGACGCTGATTGCAGAGGGCGTGTGTCCCGGAACATTGTTGTATGAGCGTCGTGGTACGGGTGGTTTTGGTTATGACCCGCTGTTCCTGTATGAGCCTTTGCAGAAAACGTTTGCCGAGCTGACAGCGGATGAAAAGAATGCGGTCAGCCATCGGGCACGTGCATGTGCGGCCATGCGCAGAATTCTGGAGGCACGCGGGGAATGAAAGCACTGGTCATGAGTGATTCTCATGGTGATATGGCAGGTCTGCGATGGATTCTGGGGCAGGCCAGAATGCGTACCGGGAAAGTGGACGCATATATTCATCTGGGGGATGGCGCAGGCGATTTCCGTGCTTTGGAAACGTATATGCACAGCCTTGATCCCGAGGCACAGCTCTGGCAGGTCCGGGGAAACTGTGATTTTACGGGTGATGTGCCCGGATTCCTGATCCAGCCTTTTGGTGGCACACAGATCTATATGACGCATGGGCATCATCAGATGGTGAAAACGACCCTGGAATACCTGGATGAGGAAGCCAGTGGTTATGCCTGCAGCATAGCACTTTATGGGCATACACATATGCCGGCCATGGATATGGGACGTGTTCTGAAGATTAATCCCGGGTCTGTACAGGACGGCAGGATTGCATTCCTGGAAGTGGAAGCAGGCAGGCCACGCGTGCAGCTCTGGAATTACGGGGGATGAGGGAAACCAAAAAAGCGGAATGATGTTTCCGCTTTTTTAATGCCTGATTCTATTGCTTGCTGATCCCATGATCATTCGGCGCATACTGTTTCGGAAGGCTCAGATACGGGTGTCAGGCCTTTGTTCTGACGGTTTCTCCACAACCAGACAAAGGCATGTGCCGGAAGGTGAATGCGACTGGCTTTGCGCAGTACGCCGTCGATCAGGTCCAGATACTCCACTTCACCGGGCAGGACGACAGACTGAGCTTCAGTTGAAAAATTGAACAGTGCCAGCAGGCGCTCATCACGGGTTTCACGACGTATACCCAGTACATGCGGGCTGTGTGTGTCCAGAAGCGTGATATAGGCATGCGCATCAAAGACTGCACATTGTTCACGAATCGTTTCCATGTGCCGGATCCCCGTGAACAGTCTGCCTTCGGTCGTGGACAGGTCCTGACGTAGTTCTGCCTTGTTCCAGTCCATTTTTCCGCGATGCAGATATCGACTGTCATCTGCCTTATAGGGATCATTATGATAGGAAAGATCGTTTTCCATTCCGATCTCGTCACCGGAATAGAGGACGGGGATTCCGGACAGGGTGAACATGAATGCGTGGAGCATCAGATCGAGGCATTCAGCCTGAGCCAGAGCTTCAGGGTCATGCTTTTCCCTGCTGCCCGTGATCCCACAAAGGGATGCAGTGGTGCCGCAAAGCCGGGCGTCGCCCAGCCGGGGATCATCATTATAGAGTTCACCGCGTGCAAGACTGCCTTCCAGTTTTCCTGTCAGGCACTGATTCAGGAAATGCTTGTGTGCACGTTCTTCAATACCAAACCTGGACAGGAACTGGTAGTCGAGGCCCCAGCCGATATCATCATGGCACCGCAGATAATTGAGAAAACAGTATTCCCTTGGCAGGGCGAAAACCTGTTCGAGCTGGTGTACCATCAGGGACACGTCCTGTGTTGCAACGGTGTGCCAGATGGTTGCCATGGTTGTGACATTGTATAACAGATGACATTCGGGCTTTTCCACGGTGCCGAAATAGGGGACGACCTTGGATGGTTCCATGACGACTTCGCCCAGCAGAAGGGTTCCAGGACAGACAATTTCACAAACCATGCGCAGGATCCTGACCAGGGTATGCACCTGTGGAAGGTTCCGGCAGGATGTATACAGCTGTTTCCAGATGTAGGGGACAGCATCCAACCGGATGATATCGACGCCATGGTTACACAGGCCAAGCATGAGTTCTGTCATGTCGTTCATTACGACCGGGTTTGCATAGTTCAGATCCCACTGATAGGGATAGAATGTGGTCATAACCACCTTCTGTGCCTGGGAACACCAGGTAAAGTTTCCCGGAGCTGTCTGAGGAAAAACCTGCGGAACCGTTTTTTCAAATTCGTTCGGGATGTCCCAGGAATCATAAAAGAAATACCGGTCCTGACAGAAACGGTCACCATTGCGTGCAGCGACAGCCCATGCATGGCTTTCGCTGGTATGGTTCATGACGAAATCCAGGCAGACAGCAATGCCTTCATCATGGCATGCCTGCGTAAGTGCTTCGAAGTCGGCCATGGTACCAAGCTCAGGCTGAATCCGGGTGAAGTCGGAGACTGCGTACCCGCCATCACTTCGACCAGCAGGGCTTTCCAGCAGCGGCATCAGGTGCAGGTACCGGATGCCGCAGTCTTTCAGGTAAGGCAGATGCTCCCGGACTCCCTGCAGTGTTTCTGCAAAGGAACGGACATACATAAGCATGCCGGTGAGGCTGTGTCCTTTATACCATTCAGGGTTCTGAGAGCGCTGTGCATCGATCTGCTTCAATGCTTCCGGCCTTGACATATACATCCTGTTGAGCATGGATACAAAGTATTCGTATGCCTGGAAATCCCCGTGATATAGTTCACAGTATAGCCATTTCAGTTCGGCTTCATGATGGGAAAAACGAGAAGTAAAAACAGAATCCCAGCTGCTACGGTCCATGTATGACGTACTCCTTCTGATATTTTAAGATACTGCACCGGTTATGGTTACGCCACACAGCCGGGTCAGTGCAGGAATTTTCAGTGAATCATAGGTTGTCTGACGACGGGACATGGACAGGGTCCTTGCGAGTGTTTTCATATTTCCGGACACGGAACCACCGCTTACAGGTTCAACCCTGCCGTCATGATGCCAGTATGCCAGACGGATTTCGCCTGCGATATCACCTGAGAGAGGATTGACCTGGAAATCTGAAAACTCCACAATTTCGAGAAAGCTCCCGCTCCGGATTTCTTCATCTGAAGCCTGACCGCCGGAAACTTCGAAATTTTCGGCAAGGTATCCGTCCGGCATGCCAAGATACTCACGGAATTGTCTGGAGCCAAAATAATGGCGAGCAATACCATCCTGAATCAAAGGCATATCCTGTGCAATGGCGCCTTCCGGATCGAGCGGACCGCCTTTGCTGGAGTATGGAAGTTCTGCCCGTGCCCAGAGTGTGACCCTGTCTTTTTCAGGCTCCGGTACCACAGGTGTATCCAGTTTCCAGTCGCTGTATCCACGCTTGATCATGGAGGCGTTCATGCGGCTGATAAAATAGTCATAGATCTCACAGGCATCGGCTGTGGAAAAGACTACGTCTGACTGCCTGAGTGCAGGTGTGGGCTTTGCAATCAGCCGGTCGGGACCAAACTGCAATGCACGTGTCAGGTCTTCTGTCAGCATGGCATGATTGCATTCGCCAAAATGATAGAGACGGTACAGCTCGATTTCATGGTCGTTCTGACGTGCATTAACAACAACTTCAACCATGGAACTCGGGTGAACCGTGATGACATCGATACCGGTACTGGTGATCAGACGATGGGTCTCCACATTGACAAACACTTCTGAGGAATTCAGATCTGCCTGTGCAGTTTCGGGAAGAGAACTGAGTACATTCAGAATTTTACGTGCGATCTGCGCAGGCCCGATTTCAGGTGCCTTTATGGCAGATGGCGATGCCGGTGGCGGGTTGAGTGTATAAAATGGATTCCGAACCAGCACAGCGGCCTGCATAAGTTCTGTAATGATCTTTTTTGCTTCCTCAGCGGTTACCGTCTGCGGAATCTCACCACTGGCTGAACCGAGTAAGGTACCGTCCTCAGAGCATTTATAAACCTTGACCTGTGTATGGCGTACCAGCCGTGCCCGGTTCTGATCCAGCCGATGACGGATGAGGTAAAACTCCCAGCCCTCTGTGGCCGTATCCTGAATCTCCCAGGCATCTGCTCCGGACTGTCTGAGCAGGGATATGATCATATCAAGCATTATCCTAACCTCGCTTTCGCCTTCAGGTATGGACCGCCGTCTGCGACCTTTACCCATTCCTTGTGTCCTTTTCCACAACCGCCGGTTCCGAATACCTCACGGTCCTGGCTGACCATGGATATGGAAGAGAGCAGGTCAGGTACATACCCGGTCAGAACCACCGGGGATACAACTTTGCCGGTAAGCTGTCCGTCCTGGATTTCATACCCACGCTCAACAATGCACTGGATTCCCCAGTGTTTGGGATCCTCCATTCCGGAATGCATACCACACAGATAATACCCATGCTTTATGGAGGCGAGCATTTCCTCAAAGGTTGATGTCCCGCTGTCAAAAATTGTGTTTGTCATGCGGGTATAGACTTTATGCTCAAAGTTCTCCCGCTTGCCATTGCCGGTAGGCTGTACACCTAGCCGCAGCGCACTGAGGGCGTCACAGATACCGGTTCGCAGAATACCATGATCAATTTCTGTGACATCTCCGGCCATGATGCCTTCATCATCAAAGGCGTACGAGGTGACATCTTCTGCACAGAGTGCTCCTTCATGCATGCTGACCAGGTCTGAACCGACACGCTTGCCGAGATACTCAGCACCGAGTGCACGACCTTTGACAAACATGTCCATTTCCACACCGTGTCCGAAAGCTTCGTGAGCAATCAGGCCTGTGACTTCGGGGGATGTGATGACATCATATTCACCGGGCTCAATCCGGTCAGAGGTCAGCAGTTCCTGTACCGTGTGCAGTGCATGAACCATCTTTTCCGGTAATACAGAGAAGATTTCGGGACCTTTGCGCCCGGATACACCGTCATAGCTTGCCTCCATACGCCCGTCCAGTGCACCGACACAGGAAGCATTGCCTTCAGAATAAACATAGCTCTGACGCAGGTCGCGGTTCGGACTGATGAACATCTTGCAGACATGCGTGGACTGAGCACTGAGCATGCAGTCGACCAGGTGCTCATCCATGGTCAGTCCGTTCCGGACGATATCTGTCATCTGATCGACCAGGGCCTGCAGATCTTCATGCTCCGGAAGCCG
>ONWQ01000013.1 GCA_900321565.1 uncultured Eubacteriales bacterium | reverse complement strand
GGTGAACGTGTACAGGCCAGGGACGCCATCACACAGAGGATGCACGCATAGCACAGAATCAGCGGAGCGTGTTCCAGATTCCTGTGAATCCTGCTGTACACCACGAGTAATGAGCCAAACAGTACTGCAAAAATCAGTATGGCCTCGGTACGGAACGGGCCCGCCAGAAGGTACCCCGAGCAGTAGCAAAGATGAGCCAGGGCAAAGGCACCCATACCTGCAAGAAAATGAAACTCCAGAAGCCAGTCTGCAGCAATGCAGACACTCAGGCCTGCAAACAGCAGCCATGCCCATGCCTGTCCCGTGTGTAGTGCACCTGCCAGGGCCAGAAGCGCACACAGGGTTGTGGGAACAATCTTGAAACCTGCCTTTCTCCGGGAAGCCCCCTTCCGGACTTCCTCGCGGAGAATATACCAGGCTCCGAAGCAGACAATCAGGACACCCAGAATCCAGCGGATCATGTGATACACCTCTTTCCAGGGATTCAGTCCTGCATTCTCATTCCAGCCCCGGTACCATGCGCTGCAGGATCGGCCGCAGCCGCAGGGCAAGAACTGCTGCCAGAATGATCTTGCCCGCATCAAAGGGCAGGAACGGAAGTACGCACAGACTCAGTCCCTTCATAAAATCCACATGCTGAACAGCCATGAACCAGACTGTTCCAAAGCCATAACAGGCAAGAACGCCCAGTGCCATCGCAAGGCAGTTCATGAGGAAACGATCTTTCCATATCTTTACAAGCCACGCTGTCAGTGCCACGCACGGAATGTATCCCAGGATATATCCGCCCGTCACGCCGAACAGCTTGGCCGGTCCGCCCTGCAGTCCGGAAAAGACCGGAGCGCCTGCAAGCCCGATCAGCATATAGGCAACCATCGCCCATACAGCATCTTTCAGCGGCAAAAGCATTGCACAAAGAAGTACCGGCAGCAGGGAAAGGGAAACCGGCACGGCACCAATGGGAATCGTAATCTGTGCACAGACGGCTGTCAGTGCTACAAAAAGCGCAATCATGACCAGATGAATTGTGGAAAACCGGGCTTTACCGGACTGGACCATACAGGAGCCTTCTTTCGTAAACTATAATTTGAAATACAGTTTACGCATTTTATCCATTATTTTCGTCCTGTCAAGTCTGCAGGCAGACAATAACTGAATCTGTCATTCACTCAGCCGCTCGGTTTCATCCACCCGCTGCATTTTCCACTGTCCGTTTTCACGGTTCAGTGTAATTCTGTACCGGGCACTCTGCCAGGCAGGCGGATAAACCGCACCCGGCCCGAAAGCGGCAACAGCCGCATCCGCCTTATCCCCTCTGATTCGCCCGTCGATAGCGGGAATCCTCTCCACAACACTGACAGTACAGCGGTTCTCCCATGGCCAGACCCAGAGAAAACTCATTTCAATCCGATGATCCAGGCCCCGGATCGTATAGTCCCGGTAGGGTGAATCCCCCTGCTGCGTCAGGATCAGTGCAGCATCATTGGCCAGAAAGCTCTGCTGAAAGTATTTTCCCAGGTCCTGCCCGTCTTCCATACCCAGCACGGTCTGGGCTCTGTGTGCCATACCATCCTTGATGATAATCTGAATATTGGAATAATCCATTGCTTCATAAAAAACCACAACAACCAGACCAAGAAGTAGAAGCAGCAACACCAGCCTGCCGAGCAGAAACCAGACCCCCCGCCGAATCAGGCGCACCATGTATATGCCTCCTCACAATTATCAGATACCCAGGTTTTCAACGGCTTTCATGACTGTCAGTTCTGTGTCCGCCATAGCATGCAGTGTACGTTCCAGCAGCGTATCCAGATCCCAGCCCAGCATTTCCGCACCCTGACGGATCACGTCCCGGGAACATCCGGCTGCAAAGCGTTTATCCTTGAATTTCTTTTTCAGACTGCTCAGTTCCATATCTGTACAGGAATGTGATGGGCGCATCTTGGCTGCAGCCCCGATCAGCCCCGTCAGTTCGTCCGATGCAAAGAGTACCTTTTCCATTTCTGATTCCGG